>JAOTYN010000271.1 GCA_029861825.1 Cyclobacteriaceae bacterium | reverse complement strand
TTTTGTGGTTTCAGGAAAAGGCCTATGTTTATCCCTCCAGAGGCCCCTGGGTCTATTATACCTACTATTGGGGGAATTTTATATACTGGGGCTTGGCGGCAGTAATTTATAGCATTTTGAGATTATCGAACCTCTAGTTTAAAAACAATCAACAATATGAACGGACAACTATTTCCCAACGCCCATCTGGTCTTGGCGGTATTGATATTCTTGGTGGGATTCCTAATTCATTGGGTCGGCCAGATCATCTCCCTGATTGATTGGGATTTGGCGGTGAAAATCGGTATTTGTGACATCAACACCACCGCCGAGTATAAAACCTATGAAAAAGGAATTGCAACCGCCGACGCCCTCATAGGGTGGACATACGGACTGGCAGTAGTAGGGCTTTTGCTTAATCAGCCCTGGGCCTACAAGCTTATTTGGATCCCCGGTGTAGTATTTGTGTACCACGGACTTAGCTTTTGGTTTTGGATCGGTAATCAGGTGAAACTCGGTAATCCCACTGCCTCGCCAGTTATGAGATTCAGTTGGGCATCGTTAAATTTAATTACCGGATCATTGGCCATTTGGATGGCCTGGATGGCTTAATGTTTCCAATAAAAGGCTGTTTATCAACTTTAGGCTCTATATTTTTGCCTGCAATGGTTCAATGATCTATCACGAGTTCTCCAGGCGGGAATAAAGTTTCTTCATGGACGAATTGATGCTAACCCCTAAATATTATTTTGTACTTTAGGAGCTAACCCGCCCTTTTGTACTCCTATGCCCCATATAAACATAGAAGAACTTTCGCAAATCTGCTTGCAGTTACCGGCTGTTACCCAAGACATCAAATGGGAAAATCATTTGTGCTTTAACGTAGGCAACAAGATGTTCTTGATCATGGGTCTGGAAAATGTGCCCACCACCGCTTCTTTTAAGGTTTCTCAGGGGGATTTCGATGAGTTGTGCGCTTTGGAGGGGTTTCAACCGGCACCATATATGGCGCGCTATAAATGGGTACATATTGATGACATTCGCCGAATGCCTCTGCACAAATGGCAAAGCTATATCCAACGATCCTATAGCTTAGTAGCTTCCAAACTGCCCAAACGTTTGCAGAAGGAATTAAATATTAATTCGTAGTATCCTTGGTAGATTTCGAGGTCACCTGTCAATGTCTAAAGTGGAATTTGTTATTTGTTTATGGGGATTTCCAATTGCTACAGGGGCGAAGCTAAAAACCAAATACTCCGGGCAGCCACAGACTTAATTCCGGTATCAGGGTCACTAATACCAGTGCCACCAGCATAGCCAAGAATAGTGGCAGTAGCGGCCGCACCACCCGTTGAATAGAAGTTCCGGAAATCCCAACACCCACAAACAGTACAGATCCCACCGGAGGGGTACATAATCCAATACACAGGTTCATTATCATGATGATCCCGAAATGAATAGGATCAAGTCCCAGCTCGGTTACGACCGGCAGGAAAATCGGGGTAAAAATGAGCACCGCAGGGGTGATATCCATAAAGATCCCCACGAAGAGCAGCATCAGGTTGATCAGCAGCAGAATTACAATCTTATTGTCGCTTACGGATAGTAACAACCCGGTGATTCCTTGGGGGATATTTTCATAGGCCATGATCCAGGACATGCTCATGGAAGTACCGATCAGGAGCATCACTATAGCGGTAGTGCCTACCGAGCCCAGGAAAATATCAGGGATGGCTTTCAGATCAATCTCCCCATAGATAAAGGTCAGGATCAAGCAATACAGTACGGCCACCGCCGAAGCCTCCGTTGCTGTAAAAACTCCCGCTACAATACCGCCAATCACTACCACCAACAGAAATAAACTGGGCAATGCCCGCCAAAAGGCCCTCCATATTTCACCTAGGCTGCTGCGGGTGCCGCTACCCAATCCTTTCTTACGGGCCCATACGGCGGCTACTATCATTAGGAACAGACCGGTAAGAATTCCCGGAAGGTATCCCGCTAAAAACAACGCCGCGATAGATACTCCCCCACTGGCTAGGGAATACACGATCAGAATATTACTGGGTGGAATAACCAAACCGGTAGTGGACGAGGTAATGTTAACCGCCGCTGCAAAATCGCGGGTGTATCCTTCCTTTTCCATTTCGTCGGTCATAAAGCTACCTATAGCCGAGGCCGCTGCCACTGCAGATCCTGCAATAGCCCCAAACATCATGGCGGCCATTATATTGACATGGGCTAGTCCCCCGGGAAGGGCCCCCACCAAAGTACGGGCAAAATCTACCAGTCTGCGGGCTATACCGCCCCGATTCATAATATGACCCGCCAATACAAAGAAAGGAATAGCCAACAAGGCAAAGCTGTCCAAACCCGTGGCCATGCGTTGGGCTACTGTGGCAAAGGCTGGAACTGCCGTAATACTGACTAGCATGGTCAGTACGCTGCTGATACCAATGCTCCAGGCTATGGGGACCCCCAGGCCCAGCAATATGATAAAGGACAATATCAGAATGGCTACTTCCATCTCTAATGGGGACTAGGTCGTTCGGTTAACTTATAATACAAGATCAATAATCCGCTGAGTGGGATCACGAAATAAACCATCCACATGGGAATATTCAGAGCGGGAGAATGTTGACCTAATTTTTGTGAGATGTAAATAAGACGCAAGCCTCCCACTACCAAAACCAGCAAGGCAAAAGCGGCAATAAGCAAGCGGATCAAATTACTTAATCGTTTTTGCGAATTAGCGGACAACCTGTGAGAAACAAGGTCAATGGAAAGGTGCATGCCGCGGCCAGAAGCAAAGGCCGCGCCCAATATGCCTATCCAGATCAAAAGAAAGCGGGCCAGTTCTTCGGTCCAACTGGCTTGGCTACCCAACACATAGCGGGTAAACACGCCCCATAGTACATCCAGGGTCATGACCATCATAAGCGTTATCAATACGCGCTCCAGCGCTCGATCTACGGTTTTACGAATCATGGGATCTGCTGAATACGGGTTATCAATTTATACATGGTTGAATCTCCTCGATAGTCTTCCAGCATGCTTTTGGTCATTTGGGCGAAGGCTTCTTTGGGTGGCCGTAATACTTCCACTCCTGCCGCCTGAACCGCCTCTAAGGCCTCATTCTCGGCTTGCACCCACAATTTGCGCTGGTAGATGATGGCTTCATCGGCAGCTTGCTGCAACCATTCCTGCTCTTGGGGTGAAAGTTTGTTCCAGGCTACGGTGCCGATCACTAAGATATCGGGCACCGCCGTGTGCTCATTCAAAGAATAAAATTTGCAAATTTCATAGTGACGAGAGGTGTAGAAACTGGGCGGGTTGTTTTCAGCGCCATCCACCACACCTTGTTGAAGTGCCGTATACAGTTCACCCCAGCTAATGGGTGTAGGCGAGCCACCCAAGGATCTTACCAGGTTCATAGCCACAGCACTTTCCTGAACACGAATTTTTAAGCCCTGCAAATCGGATGGCTGCCGGACAGGACGATCCTTGGTGTAAAAGGAACGTTGTCCCGCATCGAAATAACCCAGTCCCCGCAACCAGAATTCTTCGCTTTGTAACAGCAGGTCCCGGCCCAGGGGGCTGTCTTGTACATTATAAGCATGTTGACGGTCCCGGAAGATATAGGGCAGGCTCAATACTTTAATCTTGGGAGCAAAGTTTTCCATTACCGCTCCGGAAACTTTGGTCATGGCCAAACTGCCGATCTGCAACAATTCCAGGCATTGGCGTTCGGTGCCCAATTGCTGACTGGGATAGATCTCCAATTGCAGTTTACCCCCCGACTTCTCCAGCAAGGCCTCCGCCATATAGACCATTCCCTGGTGCACAGGATGGGTAACGTCCAGTCCATGCGCCAGTTTCAGGTATTTGGTGCTCGTTATCTCCCTGCAGCCAGCTAACAGCAGAAACGCCAAAAAAATGAAGTTCCTCAACATAGTACGGTCCACAAATACGGGTATTTGGGGGGATAACGCAAATTGAAAAGTTCAAAATTGTTTGATTGCTAACCGTCTCGCTAATGAAAAATCAAAAGAGTGAACTAACAGCACAGGATTCCGAACTAAGGTGGTAGCGCCCAGGATGAGGTAGCTATAGTTTTGAATAGTAAACTAAACTTCAACCCATTAAATGGAACAAATCATGAAAAATTCAAATCTATTATTAGGGCTTTTACCATTACTGTTAGTAATTATCAGCTGTGAACCCCAAGAAGAATCACTATTGCAGCCATCTGCAATCACCACCGATCCGGATATGGGAATTGAAACTGCAGCTCTGGACGAAAAATTTGGACTTGAACATGCCCGAGAGCCTGCTTATCTCAAAAGTCAAAGTCAAGTTTTTGATTTCGCCACTGAACAACAAATTCCCAATGCGTTTTCTAAAATGCTTAGATCAGAAAAAGGAGTACTCGGTTTTATACATACTCGTAACCTAAATCCTGAATATGCCTATACGGTATGGATGGTGGTATTTGCCAATCCAGATAACTGTTCATTGGGAGCTTGCGATGAAAATGACATTTTCAATGAGGACGGTACCCTAATCGTTAATCCCGACGGCACTTTTGGCACTCCTGGAGTAGATCTTTCCTTGCTGTGGGTGGATGGCAAGGTGTCCAGTTCCAAAGGCGCCGCCAATTTTTTCTTTAGGGTACGCACAGGTGAAGCCCCAGGAGAGTTACTGTTTGGCCCGGGATTGATCGATGCCATAGGATCGGAGATCCATTATGTAATCCGGGATCACGGACCGATAATACCGGAGCTTTTAGAAGAACAGCTTTCGACCTTTGCAGGCGGATGTGATATTAACATATGTGACGATGTTCAATTTGCCATTCATCAACCATAGAGTGTAACACCCAATCTCTTCATTGCCATATGTCAACCCGGGTCAGTACGAGGTCCGGGTTGGCTATCTGGGCCAAATACCCTACCGGAATGAAAATTGCACTACCTATTTTCGTCTTGTTTTTGATTTATTGTGGGATATGGACCGGCTCATGGTCGGTTTTAGAACCACAAATGCACAACTTGGCAGGAAACCCTGGCGCCCTGGAAAGGGCCCATTTTCCCAGAGAAATAGAACTGGATGATCAAATCCATGATTGGGACTACAAATCGGTACCAAAGAATTACCCTAAAATTCAAACCAACAATTCAATAATATTGGAGGATAGCTTTAGCTCCCCGTCCCGGGGACCTTTGACTTAAGCTATCAAAATTGCTAAATTATATTATGGATAGATCTAAAAAAGTCATCTCCACACTGAGAACCGGCTATGTTAATTTTTAGTGATAGGAATTTATGCTTTGCTTGGTAAATAAAGGTTTCCAACCAAAAATGAACAGGACGTTCCATTTTCTGATCCTTTTTTGTGCAGTTATTAGATCCATTCCCTCCCAAGGCCAAGCCGAATCACTGGCCCCCAGGGAAACCGGTTACCCTTTCATAGAGAATTTTCTGCCCGAACAATATCAGGGTTTCAGCCAAAATTGGGGGATGGTCCAAGACAGTAGAGGACTCCTTTATTTTGCTAATGGGCATGGGGTTTTGATATACGACGGAGTATCCTGGGAGTTGGTCCCTTTGCTTAATAACTCACACGCCAAATCCATTGCCATTGATGGAAATGACCGGGTTTATGTGGGAGCCTCAGGTGAATTCGGTTATCTGCAAGCGGATTCAGTGGGCAAAATGCAATACCGATCCCTGGTACCACATCTAGCTCTGGAGCACAGAGAATTTTCTACCATATGGGAAACCGTAGCCACGGATAACGGCATTTATTTTAGGACTTACAATACTATCTATCAATGGAGTAACAACCATTTCCAGCTTTGGCAAGTAGAACCAAATGTGAAGATTAAGGCTATGACCTGGTTGAAAGATAAACTAATCGTTGCCGCTACCGGGTCAGGGATCATGGAGTTTGATAATGAGGGTTTTAATTTACTTCCAGGTGGCGAAGAATTTGCGGATGAAAATGTTTATGTAATTATGGAATATGGCGCAAACAGTTTACTTCTGGGAACTACGGCAAACGGGTTATTCCTTTTACAAGATG
>JAOTYN010000270.1 GCA_029861825.1 Cyclobacteriaceae bacterium | reverse complement strand
CCCTAAAGATTTTGGGCTTTTTGATAAAAGTAGCTAAATCTTTAACTTGACTGGAATAATCAATTCAATTCCATGTCCGAATCCAAAAAGAACTCCCGTAGAAGATTTGTTAAAAACCTTGCAGCCTCCTCATTGATAGCTGGTGGTGGTGCCATATCGCTGTTGGCCGAAAACAAAAAGATTGAACACATCCGAGCCCGAAAAACTTACCAAACTAATGACCAAGTGAACTTGGGCATCATCGGGATGGGCATAATGGGTTTTAATAATGCCAAAACCGCCACCAAAGTACCCGGAGTAAAGTTAGTAGCTGCTTGCGATTTGTATCAGGGTCGACTCGCTCGTACTCAGGAGGTCTTTGGTAAAGACGTGTTTACCACCCGCAACGCTGAGGAATTGCTGGATCGCGATGATATCGATGCCGTAGTAATAGCCACCTCGGATCATTGGCACCAGAAACTTTCCATCGCTGCCATGGAGAAGGGAAAAGCTGTTTACTGCGAAAAGCCAGTGGTTCAGAAATTCGAAGAAGGCCAGGCCTTGTTGGAAACACAAAAACAAACCGGTAAAGTATTACAAGTAGGCAGTCAGCGAGTCAGTTCTATTGTATCTCAGAAAGCTCAGGATCTATATCATCAAGGCGCCATTGGAGAATTGATTATGGTGGAAAGCTGGATCGACCGCTATTCTCCTATGGGTGCTTGGCAGTATAGTATCCCCAGAGATGCTAGTCCGGAAACTGTTGACTGGGAGACCTTCGTAGGTCATACTCCCAAAAGACCATTCGATGCCACCCGGTTTTTCCGTTGGCGTAATTATCAGGATTACGGCACCGGAGTACCTGGTGATCTGTTTGTGCATCTGTTTTCAGGCATGCATTTCGTAACCAAAAGCCTGGGTCCTAACCGAATTTATGCTACCGGTGGATTGCGCTACTGGAAAGACGGCCGTGATGTCCCAGATGTAGTAATTGGAAGCTATGATTATCCACAAACGGAGCATCATTCTGCATTCAATCTGCAAATGCGAGTCAATCTTATCGATGGCTCCGGAGGCAGCTCCATGATCCGATTTGTAGGCAGCGAGGGTGTCATGACACTAGCTTACAACTCCGTAAAGATTGAGAACAAGGTGCTTGATCCGCATCCTGGTTACGGTGGTTGGGATTCATATGCTACGTTTTCCAAGAATGCACAAAAAGAGTATGAGGAATGGTACAAAAACGAATATCCTCCCGTTCGAGCACGCATTGAGCCCGGTGATATGGAATTTAAAGCTCCCAAGGGATATAGCGATCACCTTGACCATCACACCATTTTCTTCGATGCTGTGCGCAACAATAGCCCTATAGTAGAAGATGCTGCATTCGGTTTACGGGCCGGAGGGCCGGCAGTAGCCACCAATGTGAGTTATTTCGAAAAAAGGGTAGTAAACTGGGATCCCCAGAACATGACCGAGGCTGGGAACACCTCCAAGAAGAAAAAACGAAAGCAAAAAATATGAGGTTATTGTATCTAGGGTGGTTAGTGATGGTTCCCAGTTTACTATGGGCTCAAGGCCCCAAGGAAATAGACCAGGTTTATCAGACTTTTAGCACCGCATACACTTTATTGGATGATAGTTTAGTACGCACTCTATATGAAGAAGACGCTTTCTATTTCTATCCCGGTATTCCCATTCAAAGAGGACATGAAAGTTTTATGGACGGTTTTAGTGATATGTTTAACCGGGCCCGTGAAAGTAAAACCAAACTCACCATTGAATTCAATATTGTAGAAAGGCAAGTATTGGGCGAACAAGCCTATGACGTGGGTTACTACAGACTCAGCAAAAGTGATGGAAATGTAGATGTGGGAAAATTCGTTACCATTCTACGAAAACAATCGGACGGCAGCTGGAAATTCGTGTTGGATTTCTATAGCTCCGCGCCCCTGGAAGCCTTCGATCAACACTGACTTAAAAATCAAAATTATCGGGGTCCGGCCCTACCCTGGCGCCGCGATCCAAAGCATCTATAGCCATCATGTCGTCCTCAGAGAGCTCAAAGTCAAAGATCTCAGAATTGCTTATGATACGCTCCCTTTTCACCGATTTGGGAATAGTGATCACTCCGTGTTGCAAATTCCAGCGCAGAGTAACCTGAACGGCTGACTTGCCATACTTTTCGCCAATAGCTATCAACTCAGGTACATCAACCACCTTTCCCTGCATCAAGGGGCTCCAAGCCTCCAGTTGGATGCCTTCAGTTCGACAGTAGTCCAGCAGCGTAGGTTGTATAAGATGTGGATGGAACTCCACCTGATCCAACATAGGTTTTACTTCGCAGGCAGGTAATAGATCCTTAAGATGATGGACCAAAAAATTACTGACACCAATAGCTCTCACCTTTTGCTCCTTGTACAGCAACTCCAAAGCCCTCCAGGTTTCTTTGTATTTTCCCACCACCGGCCAGTGAATTAAATACAGATCTATATAGGGGGTGTCCAGTAGTTCCTGACTCGTTTCAAATGCTTTTAAAGTACTTTCAAAGCCATGGTCGGAATTCCAGACCTTGGTGGTCAAAAAAATCTCTTCTCTGGAAATACCACTGCTCTTTAGCGCCTTTCCTACACCGGCCTCATTGCGATAAATAGCCGCAGTATCTATACTGCGGTATCCTTGCTCAAGTGCCCAAAGTACAGACTGTTCTACCTCCTCACCCTCCTGACTTTGCCAAACCCCCAGGCCTAGCCAAGGCATTCTCACCCCGTTTGACAGTTCAACGGTATCCTGAATGTGGTTGATCATATTTTGGGTTTAGGTTGGTTCGAAGTTGGTAAAGATTTATCAGATTAACAAGGGGACATTAATGCCCCAATGTCAAAATGTAAAAATTCAATCTAAAACGTGGTATACACTACCGTATTAGTGCTAATTTGTATGGTGTTTGATGGGATTAAACGGTTACTGAAACCCCTTAGCACTACTTTTGACCGGTAAAGATCTAAATACCGAAATCAGATGGAACTTAAAGCCATATTAGATAAAGCCTGGGAATATCGTCGTTTGGGAAATTATCAAAAATGTAGGGATTTATTGAACCAGGTACATTCATCCTGCCAGGAGAATGACCATATTGTTTTAGGCAGACTCTACCACGTTTACATGCAGATTGAATGGGATCATCACCGGTATAATAAAGCTTTAAAATTCTGCAAAAAGGCCTTGCAGCACTATTCAAAATCTGAGAATCTAAATTTGAAAGCCCACTCCAGACGTCATTTGGCAGACCTGCAAAGGCAGCTTGGGATGTTAGGGGAATCTGAAGCGAACTATTGCCAAGTCCTGGAAATCTATGGAACCTCACCAAGTAAGGTCGGAGATCTGGCCAACGCCCTTAGGGGTTATGGATTATTACTAGAGCGTCTTGATAGGCCCCTAGAGGCCCAGCAGGTATGGCTGAAAATAAAAGAAATTTATCAAATGCACCACATTTCCGAAGGTGTGCAAGAAGCAATAGAGGCTTTGAAAAGACTAGCCCATCATAATTAAATGAATAGGGGAAAAAATTCCTCAGAATCAAATTCCCATACTCCCGTTCCTTAATTGCAGGCAAAAATATTAACAGGAGCTCAGGTGAACTTCATGCAAGTCCATCACAAGGGGAGGGATTTGGGGGATTCCCCCCGCTTGTACTATTAATAATTCTACTCGGAACTAGAACCAGTGCTGAGCGGAGAAATACCTCTGCATTTACACCATCTCCCCTTTCATAAGATCCTTCAGCATGCTTTTGAAATTCTCCCGTTTGTTCAAATGAGGAAGTTCCTCCTCCGGAACAGGTTTACCTAAAAACTCACAAAGAGGACCCCAACCATCTCTTACATCATAAATTAGCAGTTTCTCCGGGGGTACGTAGGTCTTTACATCTTCCATATGCTTGTTAAAGATCTCTTCGGCAAAAGCCTTGTCTGCAAATTTGCCCTGCAAGTGCTTCTGAAAGATCATTCGCTTAGCCAACTTAACGCATTGGATTACCTTTCTCAACCGAGGGTTGAAGGCCAATTTGATCATCATAACAATCTTCTCTAATGGAGTTTGGGGGCCGGCTGTCAATATGGTGCTTTCGATACTTTTATACCAACCCTCGAATGGTCGGACGGTCATGATGACCTTAGCATCAGGATAACGCTTCATATGCTCCTTGTACCAAGGATATGCAGGAAAGTCCACAGTGGCTTCAAAGCCATCATAGAGCTCATCCCAATTGGGTTGCTCACCGTTTTCTAAAGCCAACCATTGCGGAAGCATTTCGGGGTTCACTATTAACTCCTTCATGTGATAGGTTTTAGAATAACCTAGCATTTCAAGAGATTGTTTTAAAGTGTTCGTTCCGGTTCTTGGTAATCCGGCACCAATAATTTTAATGGACATATTGAGTTAGGTTTTTGGTTTTGATTTTGTGTTAAAGATCCATAAAACTGGTTACCAGAGAGTTCTAACAACCTGTCTAGTAGTTCAAATGCTGCTAGTTATGAGAACATATTAAAATATTTTATTTACATTCAACGGATTCTGTTAATAAATTTTGAAAACTTTATCGGTGATCCCACATTGACTCAGCTTAATTGCCAAATACAGTTCTCAAACCCACCATGGAAAAACTCACTGCCCTGCGGAGTTGTTAATTGCATTTTAAATACCTGCAGCTAACTCGATAACCTAAACCAAGCACCATGAAACTACCAAAACACACCTTTTATTCGTTAATCCTGGGTTTTCTGATAGCCTGTACTCCCTCAACCACAGAAGAAACTGTTGCTGAAAAACCGGAAGCCGACAAGGAAGATCGCAATATGTTTGGGATTGGCATTCCCAGGGGACTAACCAAAACATCTGACAACCTGACACCGGGTTATCTCATGTTTTGTGTCACTAATTCTGCATCAACATACTTGATAAATCGTGAGGGTCAGGTGGTTCATGAGTGGAAAGGAAATTATGGGGTAATGGGAGGTTATTTAAACGATGATGGTTCTCTTTTTCAAAATGTCGCTGATGTGGATTTTCCAGTATTTGCCGGTGGTGGAGAGAGCGGCCGGCTGCAGAAGATAAGTTGGGATAGCAAAATACTATGGGATTTCGAATATGCTACCGAGGATTATCATTCCCATCATGACTTTGCAGTTATGCCAAATGGTAATATTCTTACCATTGCCTGGGAGGCCAAAACTTATGAAGAAGCCCTGGCTGCTGGTAGAAAACCGGAAATGACTCCAAAAGCAGGAATTTGGCCGGACAAAATTGTAGAAATTGAACCAGTGGGAAACCGCCATGGCAAAGTGGTATGGGAATGGCATGCTTGGGACCACCTAATCCAAGACTACGATCCTAATAAAACAAACTACGGAAATCCGTTTGATCATCCTGAATTGTTGGACATTAATAAAGGTCACGATTTGCCCCCACCTATCAGCCAAGATAGTCTTGATATCCTTCATGCCCAACATAGGGCTTGGAGAAACCAAACTTTGGATAACAGAGGCTCGGATATCTACCATTTTAATGCGCTCAACTATAATGCAGAGCTGGATCAAATATCTATTAGTTCGCCGGAACTAAACGAAATCTTTGTCATTGATCACAGTACCACCACTGAAGAAGCCGCTGGTCATAGTGGAGGCCGATGGGGAAAAGGCGGGGACTTTCTTTATCGATGGGGAAACCCACAAAACTATCAGCGCGGTGACTCCACGGATCAGGTGTTGTATTACCAACATGACGTGCGATGGATAGAAGATGGCAAACCCGGAGCAAAGAATCTCACCATTTACAACAATAACATTCCAGGACGACCGGATAGCATGAACTACTCAGCTGTATTGGAGATTACACCGCCCAAGGATGATTCCGGCAATTATATTATAGAGTCCAGCAAAGCTTTGGGACCAGAAAGTCCTACCTGGGCCTACACGGCCAAGGACACCGTTTCTTTTTGGAGCAGCTTTATCTCCGGTGCACACCGTATGAGCAACGGAAATACTTTTATAACCGAAGGTGCAAAAGCCAGGTTTTTTGAAGTTAACCCGCAGGGCGACATAGTA
>JAOTYN010000269.1 GCA_029861825.1 Cyclobacteriaceae bacterium | reverse complement strand
GGGATTGAGCAAAATATATTTTTGACGTCCGCCAATAGCTTCAAATGAAATGAAATATTGAGAGCTGGAACGGTAGATGATCCATGGTGCACGGACCCCGTCTGCCTGCCTCATGCAGGGTAGACGGTCCACTTACTACCGGTCGATTATGTTATTTACATTGGTTTTGTTGTTGAACTTGATCTTAACCTTGACCTCTTCTACATCCCTGCAATTAGATTGAATTATTTATTGTTTCTAGTTACCTTAATTGCTTTAGCCGCGTTATGATCTACAATTCGGAAATTGAAACTTTAAAACTTGAAAAGTTAAGATCTCTGCAGAATCAAAGATTAAGGGATTTACTTTTGCGGTTACAGCAAACAGTACCTTTCTATCAAAAACAATGGGAACAGGCCGGGGTTGACCTTGCCCGGATTAAATCCGTGGAAGATCTGCATAAGCTGCCTTTTACCAAAAAGTCCCACCTCCGGGACCATTACCCGTATGGTCTGTTTGCTAAGCCCATGGCCGAAGTCCGCCGAATTCATGCCAGCAGTGGGACCACCGGAAAACCCACAGTGGTAGGTTATAGTCAAAATGATCTGGAAATATTTGATGAAGTGGTCGCAAGATCTTTAGTGTGTGCCGGGGCACGGCCGGGGATGAAGTTGCACAACGCTTATGGATACGGACTCTTTACTGGTGGGCTGGGTATGCATGGCGGCGCTACTAAATTGGGAATGGCGGTGATCCCAGTTTCAGGTGGTATGACGGAGCGGCAGCTCACCATTTTACAGGACTTTGAACCAGAGGTGATGTGCTGCACTCCTTCTTATGCTCTAACCTTAGGTGAAAAATTTAAGGAATTGGGCGTTGATACCGCTTCACTTGCTGTAAAATATGCTGTACTAGGTGCAGAACCCTGGACAGAAACAGTACGGCAGGAGGTCGAAAGTGCCTTACATGTCGATGCTACTAACATTTATGGCTTAAGTGAGATAATAGGTCCGGGAGTATCCCAGGAGGAGGTCGATGAGAAAGGCAGGGGTAGTCACATTTGGGAAGATCATTTCTTTCCTGAAGTTGTAGATCCCCGAAACGGTGAACCTTTACCTCATGGAACGGAAGGTGTTCTGGTGTTTACCACCCTTACCAAAGAAGCATTCCCCTTGGTGCGTTATTGGACCAACGACATCTGCAGTATTTACTACGATCCGGACTCGCGTCGTAGCCATGTTAAAATGAGTGCTATAAAAGGACGCTCCGATGAAATGTTGATCATTCGGGGTGTGAATTTATTCCATACCCAGGTGGAAGCGGTTTTTACGGAGTTTCAGGAGTTGACTCCCAATTATCAATTGGTGGTAGCTCGTGAGGGCAATATGGACCAAGTAAAGGTACTGGTGGAGTGCCAACAGGACCTGCAACCCCGGACATTGTCATACCTTTCACAGCAACTAATGAAAAGATTGAAAGGCAATATAGGGCTGTCAATGAAAGTAGAGATCCAGGAGAGCGGATCTATCCCCCGCAGTGTAGGGGGCAAGTTGTCCAGGATTGTGGATACTCGCCCATAGGAATTAAACCAAAGCCCGATTATAGATCTCGTCGTAGCTCCCCAGCCGATCACTAAATCCTTCCCCTGATAGTTCTATAATACGGTTGGCCACGGTTTGCACAAAAGTATGGTCATGAGAGGTGAACAACACCGTTCCTTGATAGCTTTGCAGTGCATTGTTGAAGGCGGTTATAGACTCCAGATCAAGATGGTTAGTTGGTTCATCCAGGATTAACAGATTAGGTTCCTGAAGCATCATACGGGAGATCATGCATCGGACTTTTTCTCCTCCGGATAGCACATTACATTTCTTTAAGGTTTCTTGCCCTGAAAACAGCATTTTACCTAGAAACCCTCTGATATACACTTCGTCTTTTTCTCCTTCAGAATATTGCCTGAGCCAGTCAATTAGATTTTCATTTGATTGAAAATAGGATTCATTTTCATTCGGAAGATAAGCTTTTGTAATAGTCTGACCGAACTTAAAGGTCCCATCGTCCGCTTGTTGCTCTCCCATAAGGATCTGGAACAGGGTAGCGGTTGCTTGGCTGTCTTCACTGATAAAAGCTATCTTATCACCTTTATTAACGAAAACATCCAACTCGCTAAACAGCCGTTGGCCAGAGAGTGACTTGGAAAGCTTTCTGATCTCCAGGATCTGATCTCCTGCCGGACGGCTTTGCTTAAATATAATGGCAGGGTACTTTCTGGTGGAAGCCTGGATCTCTTCAACATTAATCTTTTCCAGTAGTTTCTTGCGGCTGGTGGCTTGTTTGGATTTGGCGGCATTGGCACTGAATCTTGCGATAAAATCCTGTAATTCTTTCTTTTTTACCTCGGCCTTTTTATTGGCAGACTGGCGCTGTTGCAAAGCCAGCTGGCTGCTCTGGTACCAAAAGGTGTAGTTGCCGGTGTAAGTCCTAATTTTCCCAAAATCGATATCTGCCACGTGGGTGCAAACAGTATCCAGAAAATGGCGATCATGGCTCACTACAATCACCGTATTCTTAAAGCCCAATAGAAAATTCTCCAACCAGGTTATGGTCTGGATGCTCAAATCGTTAGTAGGCTCATCCAGGATAAGTATGTCGGGGTTCCCAAAAAGGGCTTGAGCAAGTAAAACTCTGACCTTCTCCTGGCCGCTTAATTCACTCATTAATCTATTATGGCTGGACTCGCTGATTCCCAATCCACTGAGAAGCGCTGCCGCATCATGTTCTGCATTCCAACCATCCATTTCCGCAAATTCGGCTTCCAGGTCTGAGGCTCGATTGCCATCCTCCTCACTGAAATCAGACTTGGCGTACAGCGCATCTTTCTCCTGCATAATATCCCAAAGCTTTTGATGACCTATTAGTACAGTCTCCAGAACTGCGGACTGGTCATGGGCGAAATGATCCTGCTTTAGTACTGCCATACGTTTTTGAGGCTCAATTTGCACCGAACCGGAGTTGGGGGTTATTTCCCCCGAGAGAATTTTCAAGAAGGTAGATTTTCCGGCCCCATTGGCGCCGATAATCCCATAGCAGTTGCCCGGTGTGAATTTGATATTCACTTCGTCAAAGAGCACCCGCTTGCCATACTGTAACGATATGTTATGTGTGGAAATCATAAGGCTGCAAAAGTACGCATTTTGCAGCAATCAACAACCGGTAATAAAAGTTATTGACCTGGAAGTGATACTTGTGAAGTTTAATGGAATTCATCCTCAAGGACCACATTGCTATGAATGTCTTTTAAAAGGATGTGGTCAACAGCACCCGCACCGGTGAAACTTACCACCAATCCCATAATTAGGCCAAAGTCTTCCTGAAACTCCGTACTATAAACAAGCTTTTGGTTCAACCATACTGCTGCCTTCTTGTTTTGTACCCTGACGGATACATCCTGCCATTGATGAATGTTCTTGCCAAAAGCTCTGAAATCAGTATCTTTTCCATCGCGCACTACTTCTCCGAACTTTACGGAAAGGTTTCCCACACAGCCCCTGGTAGTCAATGGAACATAGAAAATGTGCTCCTCACAAAGGATGGTGATCTGTGCTTCCGGGCATGCATAATTGCCCAAAGAATCAACTTTTAAGCGGGTATCCAAGGTAAAGTTGTCACTGTGCAATCCCTGAAACTCCCTGATGTTGTGATAGCTTAGGGTAAATTTGCGGTTAATATCTACACCTTCTCGCTTTAACATGGTCGGGAGTATTTGAAGATAACCTCCCTTCGCTAATCCGCTATCCCGGATATAAATGGGTACTAGATCATCTCGGCGATAGCGGGCTAAGGCCATCCAGCCGTCGGTAGTTATGTGTACTCTGGATTGAAGGATGATGGAATCACCGGCTATCAGTTTAGCCCGATGGAATCCAGGTGTGTAATAAGTACTGCTGAATTTCCCGGCGGCTGCATCTATGGCTTCCTTATGTACTTCGTTCCAGGATTGTTGGATAAAAAAACTATCAGCGTTAACGTTGGAAACATCGTACTCAAAAACTACGGTATTGGGCACCCCTTTGGAGACGGTTTTATTGGCGGTAAAAATAACCGGACCTTCAATACTTATACTCTGCATATCTCCATTGAGGTTTATCGCCAACAAGCCGGCAACCAAAACTCCCAAGACCACCACAGCCAGCACCGCTCCCAATCGTTTGGCAGATATGCCTTTTCGTGTCGTTTTTAGTTGATCTCGGTACTGTTCTTTGAATTCCCACCAAGTTTGGCAGTCCAGTACTGATACCAAGGCATCTAAGGTGCTAGGGTGGGGGGATTGGTCAAAATCCGGTTTCCACAGGCGCTTTAATGTGGATAGACTTATTTTAACACCGGATTTTTCCTCTATCAAGACTGCCAGCGCCTCCATATCCCGTTGCTTCCATTGTTGGGGATGGTCCGGTATAGGTAACCGCTGGGCTACCAGTTCCTTGTACAGTTGTATAAAGCGTCGATCAGACATAAAAACCCTAAATGAACGCAGAAAAAACGTAAAAAAAGGAAAATTTTTGATCCTTCATTGCTCCTAGCTGCGTAGATTAATATTAACGAATTAACCGCTTAAAATGATGAAAAAAACAAGCTTTGTAATTGTTGTGGCCACACTGGTATCCTGGGGTTCAGCTAGTAGCCAAACCGTAGAGGTCCCTTTTGATTCTGATCAGTGGGAAACCAAAGGAGCCAATTATGTATTGCAAAAATATGAGGGTCGTGATGGCATTTTGCTGCAGGCAGGAACGATTTACCTGAAGGACGTCGCTTTTCTGGACGGTACCATCGAAGTGGATATAAATTTTTCTGCTCTCAGGAATTTTCCCGGCATAGGTTGGCGTATGGTCGATCCTGAAAACCACGAACACTTTTATATCAGGCCTCACCAATCTGGCAATGCCGATGCGAATCAGTACACTCCGGTATTTAACGGATTGGCGGGTTGGCAATTGTATCACGGCGAACAATATGCCACTCCCATTCATTATACCTTCAATGAATGGCATCATGTCAGGATTGAAGTGGCAGGCAATCAGGCCAAGATATTTTTTGATGATATGGATAAGCCTCTTTTGGAGGTTAAGGAGCTATTGAGATCACCCCAAGCAGGCACCCTTTCATTGAATACCCGAACCAATGTGCATTTTGCAAACTTCAAATATACCCCGGCACCTACCTCAGCGCCTACCACAGCGCCTAGCCCGGGGGCTTTAAGGCCTGTACCAGACGGACTAATAACCTCCTGGCAATTATCGGATAAATTAAACACCAAGACCTTTCAGGAGAAAAACACCATGACTTCAACCGATTTAAAAGAAGTACGTTGGGCCCAGCGGAATGTGGAGTCCAGCGGTGTGTTGAACATAGGGCGGTATACTAAACTAGAAAGGGACCATAACTCGGTGCTGGTAAAGCTTGACATCCAGGCTGACAGCAAACAAATAAAGCAATTGGTGTTTGGCTACAGTGATTTGGTAAAGGTTTTTATCAATGGTCAAGCCGTTTACTCTGGATCCAATGTATTTGGTTCACGCGATTACCGGTATCTGGGTACCATCGGATATTTTGACTCGATCTACCTTCCGTTGCGTAAGGGAAAAAATGAAGTGATCTTTTTAGTAACTGAAAACTTTGGTGGCTGGGGATTACAGGCAATACTGAAAGACCGTAAGGGGATACATTTGCCTTAATCTAAAGATCAATAGTGAGCCGGTCCAAAAATGAATACATTTTTTGGACCGGCTATCGGTTAGAAGAGGTAAATCTAAACTTCTTGCATTACGGCTTGTGTACGGCGAATTGCACATCGCTACAATGGTATACATCACAGCCCCCGGTATAACTGTTAAGCTGCTCCTCTAAGCGACCGGGAATTTCAGGCCCATGGTCGCGGATTACATATTGTATTTCAGATCCCATGGTATCAACCAGGCGGCTCCTTAAAAATGTGTGAATGTCCGTGAGGTCGGTTACCTCGGGGTCCTCTATGCGGCCTAAAAATGACATTACGGCTTTACTGTTCATTTCAATAATCTGATGCGGAATTAGTCCGTGGGACCGATCGTGCATTTTTATCACCG
>JAOTYN010000267.1 GCA_029861825.1 Cyclobacteriaceae bacterium | reverse complement strand
TCACACTCCCACTCCCACTCAAACTCACACTCAATTTGCGGAGAGAGGGGGATTCGAACCCCCGGTACCCGATAAAGGGTACGGCAGTTTAGCAAACTGCTGGTTTCAGCCACTCACCCACCTCTCCGGAGTCTCTGAATTAGAGATGCAAATATAGTACATCCCCCATCACTTAACCAAAAGACTACCGCTTAAAATAACCATCGTATGGATTAGTTAACGGTCACCCTCTTTTTACCTTGATCAAGCGACGCATCAAATATAGGATCACCCAGGCTATGAGAATTAACCATGGCAACAGGGGCCAGAACCAACTGAGAAAGGTGTCGCTTACAAAGGTCCAGTTGGTGCCGTCCTGCTCATTATGGAATATACCGTTAGGATTAACATTCCAGTCTTGATAGGCCATGATGGCCGATACTAGTGCGGAGCCCAGAATGCCCCACAGAATACCTTGAATCCAGTGTTTCAGTGGCATGCGCTCAGTTGATCGCTAAGATATGTAAAAGCTTCCCTTAACGCCAGGCATGGTGTGAATTATTAAGTTCTTATTGTTCTTTCCACAAAAAAAAAGCCATATCGCTATGGCTTTTTAATAATGACATTTGAAGAGTTAGCTTATCACTTCTACTCTCACGGCGTTCATTCCTTTTTTACCCGGTTCTACCTCAAATTTCACTTTGTCATTTTCACGAATTTCGTCAATCAAACCACTTTCGTGTACGAAAATATCTTCATTTTCATCGTCGGGCTTAATAAATCCAAAACCTTTGGAATTATTAAAAAATTTTACTGTTCCTTCTTTCATTACTTTACTTGTTATTAATAATTAATTGTTAATTTTTTGCATCCACGAAGGTGAATGCTTTTCCTTTTTTACCGGCACGGCCGGTACGACCTATTCTATGAATATAACTGTCAAAAGTCCTGGGAATTTGGTAGTTGATAACGTGGGTGATATCCATCACATCGATGCCCCGGGCGGCCACATCAGTGGCTACCAACACCTTTACCTTTCCTTTTTTAAATTTATCCAGCGCTTTAATCCGGTAGTTTTGGGTTTTGTTGCCGTGGATATGATCCACACTCACTCCGGAACGCAGCAATCGTTTGTTTACCTTATCTACTAATCTTTTGGTCTCAGCAAAAATTAGTACTTTTTCAAAATTTTGATCTTCAATCAAGTCCAATAACATATTGAACTTGTCCTCCTCCGAAGGTACATAGATCACATCCTGTTCCACTTGGCTGGTAGTGGAGTCTCCAGCACTGACCTTTACCTCCATGGGGTTGTTTAAAAGCTCATCAATCAGCATTTTTTGGGATTTGTCCAGGGTGGCAGAAAACAACATGGTCTGCTGTCTATTGGGCATACGTTGCACGATTTTTTTGATATCGGCAACGAAACCCATATCCAGCATACGGTCGAACTCGTCCAAGACTAAGGTGGATATTTGCGACAAGCGAAGATCACCGCGGTTGGCCAGGTCGATTAAACGTCCTGGAGTGCCAATTATAAGATGATGGTGCCGTCGCAAGCGTGCCTGGTCCCGACCTACACTGGTTCCCCCAATAAAACTGGAGCAATAAATACCCAGCTGTGAGGTAATGCTTTTAAATTCCTGTTCTACTTGCAAGGCCAGTTCCCTGGTGGGTACTACCACCAAAGACCCGGATGCCTGGGATCGCCCATTATTGAGCAGCTTTTCAATAATGGGAATAAGGAATGCGGCGGTCTTTCCAGTACCGGTATTGGCTATGCCCATCAAATCTCTTCCCGCCAATAGCGGTTCCAAGGTTTCCTCCTGAATTTGGGTAGGGAATCGGTATCCTTTCTTACTCAGTCTGCTTAGGAGCTCTTGGTGTAAGGGCATTTCACTGAATAATCGAGGCGGCGAAAATGCTTCTGACTGGGTAGTTTCGGCCTTACGTATCAATAATTTAGGATCTAATGTGGCCAAAGATTTCTTAGGCCTACTCCTTCGGTTTTTATTGGAATGAGCGTTTTTGGGTTTTCCAGAGAATTTGAAATTTCTCTTCTTTCTGTATTTATTAATATTCATTTGATATTTTCAATTTAAGGGGGCAAATGTCTTCATGAGCCCTCTGATATTTTATTTGGTGGTCAGTTTCATGCTCCCCAGCTGATTTAGCATCTTGACATGATCCCAAATCGCCGCTACAAATGTCTTTTTGGTATGATACGGGATGCCGAACTCGGCTGCTGTTTCTGCTACAATACTGGACAATTTCGTATAATGAACATGACACACGTTAGGTAGTAAATGATGTTCTATCTGGTAATTCAGCCCTCCAATTAACCAGGAAAAAAAGGGACTCCGGGGGGAGTAGTTAGTGGTAGTAGCCAATTGATGTATGGCCCATTCATTTGCGATAAGACCGTTTTCATCCGGTATAGGAAACTCATTATTCGGCATTACATGAGCGGTTTGAAACACCAGGCTTATGAGCAGGCCGGTAATAAAGTGCATGCTTACAAAAGCCAATAGTACTACCCACCAGGCCAGGGGAACCATAATTATGGGAAGGACTAGGGCATAAGAGTAGTACAGCAACTTCCAGGCTATTACCTTAAGAACCTCATTCCTATATTCATTCTTGCCCTTGAAAAACCCCATTTTCTTATAACGACTTATTCGAATAAAATCCTTGGTGGTTACCCAGGAGATTGTTGATAATCCATAGAAAAACCACACGTAGATATGCTGGAATCTATGCAGCCAATACCTTTTAGCGTGGGGCGAAAACCTCAGAAAAAAAGGCGCATTTATATCATCATCCGCTTGATCAATATTGGTATAGGTATGATGGAGTACGTTATGTTGAATTTTCCAGACTACGGCATTGGCTCCGATCAGATTCATGGTATAACCCAAATACTGATTTACTTTTTGATTTCTGGAGTAGGAACCGTGAATAGCATCATGCATTACGCCCATGCCTATTCCGGCCATACCCAATCCACTTATCAGATATAAGCTGAACAATAACCAGGTCTGGGTAACAATGCCGGTATTGATCAGAACAAGAGGTATGAAATAGAGCCCCAACATTACTATCGTCTTTAGGACCATACTGCCATTACCTTGTTTACTGATGTTGTTGGTTTTGAAATAAAGATTAATACGACTTCTCAGGATCTTTAGGAAATCCGCATCAGCGTTTTTTGAAAATTTTGGATGTTTGATAATGTTTAGATCTTAGTTGTAAATCCTGCTAAAATATTGCTGTTTTTACCCAGGCAGAACCGTAATTTCTTTCTGGCGTCCTTTTACTCAGCCATAAATTGCCTGATAATTACTGTCCTTGAAGAAAATCAGATATCTAAAGAGAGGAGTAGGTACTGGTTACTTGGGCACAACAACTATCTATTAACGTTGCCTAAAGCAGGTTTATTTCACTGTTTTTGAATTTTAATACTTGTGCAGAAATGAAATTCAGAATAAAAAGTCAAGGTGAATTTATCTAAAGAACGGCAGTCTCTGCACAATAATCCTCAAAGATACAGCTAAAAAACGGTTATTCCGCATTATTAATAAATAAAGGTGTTCTTGATCTGAGCAAACCAGGTTGCTATTAAAACCATGGGTATAATTCGAAAAAGGGCTATTCCAATGCCAAGCGTACATTTTTAATAATCCCCGGATACGCTTTTTAATTATTTCTCCTCCGCTGTTTACCTCTTAATCTTGAAATACATAAAGGGCATTGTGATACCGGATGGTGGATCCCCTCCACCGGCTTTTACTTAAACCAAAATCTTATCAAAATGAAAATGCTTATATATAATATACCACGGAGTTGGCCTATGCTAACTCTTTTCTTGCTATTAATGGCATCTGGTTGTGAGCTGCTAGAAGACAGTTCCATGCCAAAGGGCGATTTGCCACAGTTATCATTCCTGGAAGGGGAATGGCTGCGGGTCGATGGTAATAATACCTCAGGTAATGGCATGCGGGTAAATGTTACCAATGATTATGCAGTCATTCTTGATCCTGCTCAAACTTCCCTAAAGAGCGGTGATACTAAATGGAAAACTATCGTTCCCTCAGCAGCAAACTTATTCGAACACCAGGAATTGGGCTCGGATTATAACTACTACGCCGCTTCAATCAAGATTATCAATGATGATGAGATCGAAATAAATGTAGTGGCTTCCGGAGCTGGAAATTTCCAGCGCTGGGTCAGGGCCAGCGCCGCCACCGGCTCGGACAAACTGCAAGGCCCCTGGACCCGGGTGGAAAGCAATAATCCCAACAATGATTTTATGCAGGTGGATGTGCAAGGTGACCTGGCCACTATTATCGACAAAGCGCAAAGCGGCTTTAACGTAGGAGATATCAAATGGAAAAATATCAGCGAGACCGGCAGTACTACCTTCGATCATGAAGAGCTGGGCTCAGATGGAAATTATTATCCAGCTACCATCACGCTGCTTAACGACAGTACCTTGGAGATAACCGTTGGTTCCTCCGGTTCTGGAAACGCCCAGAAATGGGTACGCATTGCCTCCACATCTATTCCTGCGGTTGAGCTAGACTGCAGTATAAATACCGCCACCACGTTGGTAAATGGTCCCGCAGCGGTGGACTATGTAGTGAGTTGTGTGGTGGATATAACCGCCGCCTTGACCATAGAGCCGGGTGTGGTAATTGAATTTGAGGAGAATGGGGGATTAGGTATCTACGATAATGGCTCTATCAACGCGGTGGGCGATGCCAACAATCAGATTATTTTTAGATCTACCAGCGGAGTCAAAGGGTTTTGGCGGGGAATTCATGTTGAAACCAACTCCATAAGTAATGAATTCGATAATGTTATTATTCAGGACGCCGGCAGCAACTATGTATATTGTTGCAACGAGCCCGCTTCCTTGCTTATTAAGTCCGGTAAATTTGCTATTAGCAACTCTCAACTGGAAAATGGTGCGGGCATTGGTATATCTGTCAGAGATGATGCGGAAATGCGCACTTTTTCAAACGTGGTGGTGACTACTCATGATGAGTACCCCATGAGACTGTCTATGAAGCGCACCGCCGATCTGGACGGCATGGCATCTGATTTTACGGGCAATTCTAATCCGTACCTGCAGATTTATAACGCTGCTATGAACGAAGCTACTACCGTACCCAGCACTAATATTCCTTATCTGTTGGATGAACAGGTGCTTGATATTACAGAGAACCTGACCTTAAAAGCCGGCGTGGAATTGGTAATGGGTGAAAATACCGGTCTGGGGGTCTACGATGATGGCTCTCTGACCATTGAAGGAACTGCCAGTGCTCCGGTTATTATCCGCGGTTTCGAGGCTATCGCCGGTTATTGGAGAGGCATCCATATGGAAACCAACAGCCTTTCTAACGATATATCCTACGCACAGATATCAGAGGCTGGCTCCGACTACGTCTATTGCTGTAATACTGCCGCCAGTATATTCTTTAAAAATGGTCAAGCGTCTCTTTCCCATACCACTATCAGTAACGGTAGATCTTACGGGATCTATGCTGCAAGTGCCTTCAACTTTGAAACCTTTCAGGAAAATACCGTAACCGGTCATCAGGATTACCCCATGTATATCGCCGCTGAGAGAATAGGGGAGTTGGATGGTATGGGATCCAGTTATATGGGTAATGACAAGGACTACGTAGGTATCATTAATTCCGATGTAAGTGAGTATGTCTACTGGCCGGCCCTGGATGTACCCTACCGTATCGAGTCCGTATTGGACGTTACGGACCGCATTGACATGCAAGCGGGAACGGAACTGGTATTTGAGGAAGGCGCCGGCTTGGGGGTGTATGATTCGGGAATTTTGAATGCAGTGGGCAGCAGTTCTGCTAATATAGTATTCAGGGGTTTGAGGGATGAGCAGGGATTCTGGCGGGGAATTCATATTGAAACCAACAGTTCCAGTAATATTTTGGACTATGTTTCGTTGCGGAACGCCGGCAGCAACTATGTGTACTGCTGCAATGACAAGGCTGCCTTATTTGTTAAGGGCGCTAAAATAACAGTGAGTAATTCGTTCGTTGCCGATAGCGGAGGGTGTGGCATCTACTTGACCGGTGGATCTGACTTTACCG
>JAOTYN010000268.1 GCA_029861825.1 Cyclobacteriaceae bacterium | reverse complement strand
GGTCTTGTCAACCTACCCCTGAGGAGGATTTCCAGCTTCCGGACCAGGTCAGCTTTAACTTCGATATAAGGCCGGTACTGTCCAACAATTGTTTTGTATGCCACGGACCGGATTCCAGCAGCCGGGAAGCTGGATTGAGATTGGATATGCGGGAAACAGCCATTGCTGAACTGGAAAGCGGAAACCGGGCGATTGTTCCTGGCAGTTGGCAGAAAAGTGAGATTATCCGCAGAATTTCATCCAGTGACCATGATTTTAAAATGCCCCCTGCAGAGGCCAACAAATCACTTAGCTCCCGTGAAATAGCTCTTATCAAAAAATGGATCCAGCAGGGTGCCGTGTGGGAGCCTTATTGGGCTTTTGTTCCCCTCCAAGCTCCCCAGATTCCTCAGGTGAACAATGCGGAATTGACCAATAATGAGGTTGATAATTATATAGTTAAAAAATTGGAAAGCAATGAATTGGAGCCATCTCCTTTAACTTCTGATGCAAGCTTGATCCGGCGTTTGTCCTTCGTCCTGACCGGGTTGCCTCCCTCTGAAAAACTTTTAAAAAGTTATTTGTCCTCTCCCTCGGAGCAAAACTATCAGAGGGTGGTAGACCAGTTGTTGTTATCACCACGATTTGGAGAGCAGTGGGCCCGTCATTGGATGGACCTGGTGCGGTATGCCGATACCAGGGGTCATGAGTTCGATTACCAAATAATAGGTTCCTGGCGTTATCGCGACTATCTCATTCGGGCTTTTAACCAGGATATTCCTTATGATCAATTGATATTGGAGCACTTAGCCGGCGATCTGCTGGAACGCCCCCGTTTGCACCCGCAAAAAGGATTCAATGAATCAGTAATGGGCACTGCTTTTTTTTGTTTATCAGAAGGAAAACACAGCCCGGTCGACTTGAGGGCTGATCAGGCGGAGCGTATTGATAACATCATCGATGTGACCACCAAGACTTTCCAGGCTTTAACGGTAGGTTGTGCTAAATGTCACGACCATAAATTTGATCCTATACCTACAACAGACTACTATTCACTCTACGGCATACTGGAGAGCACACGATTCAACCTAACCCCGGCAGGGATAAACGCTTCAAAATTGGAGGCTTTGGATAGTATAAAATCGGACCTGATAAAGATAAGAGAATTCATTGCTGACGAGCTGAGTCTTGAACAAGAACCAGAGCCTCATAACGTCCTTTCAAAAAAGGAAGAGAAGGAATTCAATATGTTGGGTGACTTCAGGGATGGAGGGCTGCTGTCATGGATATCAAATGGAATGGCATTTAGCAACGCCTTGGGTCAGCCTATAGTAAAAGGGGATCGACTGGTGGGATTGGAGCCAGGTAAAGCCTCCAGCAAAGTATACGGCAAAGGACTGCAAGGGGCCTTGCGATCGCCTAATTTTACCATTACCCATGATAGTATTAAAGTTCGGGCAGCGGGCAGGCATTCGGAAGTGAGGATCATTATCAATAATTTTCAGTTGATACAGGATCCCATCTATGGAGATCTGCGCATTCATACCAGTAGTGATGAAATGCAGGATTACGCAATTGATGTGTCCATGTGGAAGGGCCACAAAGCCTTTATTGAGGTGCAGGTAGGCAATTACGGCCAGAAAAAGGGTAAGGACTTCCATAGTTACAATATTGAACCTGATGCTTGGGTGGAGGTTGCTTATGTTTATGCTTACGATCAGCCTCTGGTTCTGGACCCCATCACCTGGCAAGGCACTGATTTAAAACAAGCTTGGGAACGTTGGCAGAAAGGGCAAGCAAAAGCTTCCGAAATAGCTGCCTTAAATGAAAATCTGAAGGTGAAACGTCCCAGTGTTAGGGGTTTGAAGGAAAAACATGATCGCGTTATTGCTCGCGTTAGGATGATCTATGATTCCGTTTATCTGGTGGGAGTAACCGCCGGTGAACCTATAAAAAGCAGTGTATTTATTCGAGGGAATCCACAGAACCCCAGTGAATATAAAGTACCCCACCGTTTTTTCACCGCTGTTTCAGATACCACCCAAACTTTTGAATTAAGTCGCAGCCGCTTGGCGTTTGCTCGAAAGGTGGCGGACACCTTGAATCCTTTAACTGCCAGGGTAATGGTCAATCGCATTTGGCATCACCTGTTCGGAAGAGGGCTGGTGGAGACCGTAGATAATTTCGGTTTACAGGGAAAACCACCCACCCATCCTCAATTGTTGGATCACCTGGCTGTCAAATTTATGCGCGATGGATGGTCGGTAAAGAAGATGATCCGCTATTTGGTCATGTCGCAGGCCTTTCAAAGAGGCTCCCAACCCGAAGGCCATGCCCAGAGTCGGGATCCGGATAATTTATTATGGCACCATTACCCGGTGCGTCGTCTGCCGGCAGAGTCCATCCGGGATGCCATCCTTTTTACCTCCGGGCGATTAGATACTACCATGTACGGTCCCCCGGTACCCATATATCTGACGGAATTTTTAAAAGGCCGAGGAAGGCCGTCCAATTCAGGGCCTCTTGATGGTGCTGGTCGTCGCAGTGTGTATCAACGTTTGATGCGCAATTTTCTACCGCCTATGATGTTGGCTTTCGACATGCCCGTTCCTTTTAGCACCTTTGGCAAACGCAATACCAGTAATGTTCCGGCTCAATCACTAACACTTATGAACGATCCGTTTGTCATAGAGCAGGCCAAATACTGGGCCGAAGGATTGACCAGCGAGCCGGACACTTTCAATGATCGCATAAATAAAATATATGAGAGCGCTTTTTCCCGAGCACCCACTGAACAAGAATTAGAGCAGGCTCAGGATTTCTTCGAAACGCAATCTCAGCTATACTCCTCCGCAGAGGATCAAGAAATTAAAATTTGGCAAGACTACTGCCATTCTGTGTTCAATATGAAAGAATTTATATTTTTGATATAGTATGACCCGGCGAGAAGCCCTGATATTGACCAAAAACGGCTTTGGAAGCTTGGCTCTAATGAGTCTGCTGGGCCAGTATAGTACCGCGGGGTCTTTGGCTAAAGCATTGACTTCCGGACTTGCTAACCATAAACTGCCACATTTCCCTCCAAAGGCTAACAGCGTGATCTTCTTGTATATGGATGGCGGGGTATCCCAAGTGGATTCTTTTGACTACAAGCCCAGATTAGAGCAGGAAAATGGCCAAAACCCCTATGACAAGTTTGAGGTGGAAGCCACTCAATTCAATGAAATTGGGACCATCTTGAAAAGTCCCTGGGAGTTTAATCAATACGGTGATTGTGGAATGTGGGTAAGTGACTTGTTTCCCCATATTGCTACCTGTGTGGACGACTTGGCCCTGGTTCGTTCCATGGTGTCCGATTTTCCGGAACATACCAATGCCAATTATTTCCTTCATACCGGGCATGGCTTGCAGGGACGGCCTAGCATGGGGGCTTGGATCAACTACGGATTGGGTTCTGAAAACCAGGATCTTCCGGGTTATGTGGTATTGGATGGCGGTCTTATTCCTCCTGGAGGTTTGGATAATTTCAAGTCTGGGTTCCTGCCTGCCAGCTTTCAGGCGTCAATACTAAAAAGCGGTGATCAGCCATTACCCAACATACAGCCCCACGAAGCACAATCGTCATTGCAAAAACAGAAGTTGGATCTCATCAAACAAATGGATCGAAATTTTGTGGGTCAGCTGGGACAAGAGGATGAAGTATCATCCGCCATTGACAACTACGAGTTGGCCTTCCGCATGCAGGCGTCAATTCCGGAATTGGCGGCACTAAACAACGAATCAAGGATCGTGAAAAAGCTTTATGGCCTGGACTCTTCCAATCCCCATAAAGCTGGATACGCGGCTCAATGTATTTTGGCCCGCCGCATGGTGGAACGGGGGGTGCGTTTTATCGAACTCACCTGCCCTAAGGTAGAAGCCGATAGGTGGGATCAACATACGGGACTAAAAGACGGTCATGAAAGAAATGCCTTTGCTGTGGATCAGCCTATTGCCGGGCTATTAAAAGATCTAAAGAGCCGGGGGCTGTTGGAGACTACACTGGTAGTATTTGCTGGGGAATTCGGCCGGACACCCTTTGCCCAAGGAGTAGATGGACGCGATCACAACCCTTCAGCATTTTCTATATGGTTGGCTGGGGCCGGAATCAAAGGGGGAGTAGTTTATGGATCAACCGATGATTACGGTTACCGGGTAATTGACAAACCGACCACTATTCACGATTTGCACGCTACTATTTTATATCTTTTGGGAATCGATCATGAAAAATTGACTTTTCGTTTCAGCGGCAGGGACATCCGGCTGACTGATGTCCATGGTCACGTGATCCGAGATATACTAACCTAGTTTTCGCCTTTATATATTCTTTATGAACTTTACTTACTTGATTATGGCTGCGGTACTGTTTATGGCCGCATGCACCCCTGAGAATAATCAAACTGAAACCCCGCCAGTTTACGACAGCTGGCTTCCCTTAGGGCCTGAAGAATTGGCCGGTTGGGAAGAAAATGGCAGCTCTTCCTGGAATGAGGAAATCTTGGAGTTGCCGGCAGGCAACAATTGGCTGAGTTCTTCAGGGACTTATAACGACTTTCAATGGGAAATGGAGGTAAATGCTCCAGCTGGAGGAGCGATTGGATTCCGACTGGCTGACGATAACTCCCATTATTGGGTAAATCTTGATTTTGACTCCGCATCAATGCATCCGTCTGGAACTATTCTGGAGGTAGCTCGGGCCAAAGTATTACAGAACCATCAACCTGATCAATGGCACAAATTGCGGGTGGAGGCAAAAGGTACGCAGTTACGGGTTTTCTTGAACGACACTTTAGTAAGTGCTGCACATGACAAGCGGAGTCTTAGTGGCAGCATCGCTTTAAAAGCAGGAAGTGAGACCATGCGTGTGCGGAACCAAAAGATTATGTTGTGGCAACAAAAGGAGCACACTCCGTTGCTGGAGGATCGATTTCGCGCGGATTCTACTCGGCAATGGCAAACTTTCTTTGAGGAAAGTCTTGAAGGTTGGGACCCGACAGGAGATGCCCAGTGGGATCTGCAAGATGGGGTACTACATGGGATTTGTGGGGAACAAAGTAGCTGGTTGGTAAGTCAGGCTAGCTATCACAACTTTTATTTCAGTACCCAGTTTAAGATTATCAAAGAAGACAACAGTGGCATATTTATCCGAAAGCACCCGGATACGGTGGGGGTAAGTTTGCAAGACGCCATTGAATGCAATATTTATGATCACAATGGACCTGAGCATGCCTACGGTACAGGGTCCATGGTCTTTCAAGCCCGTTCCTGGTACGGTATGATTGATTATGACGATTGGAACACCATGGAGATCTTTGCAGAGGACGACCATGTGGTAGTATATGTAAACGGAGTCAAAGCTTCTGAAGCTCAGGTAGAGAAGGCCTTCAACAAACCCGGACAGATCGCCCTACAGGCAGGCACTCGGGTGTTTACCGATAATGGACCTTCCGATATATATTTTAAAGACTTGAAAATCAAATCCATGGACTGATGTGGGGCAAGGTCAGTTTATGGATCTTGGTTGTTTTTTTTGTTATGGCTGGATTGTGGCATTTTATAGATGCACCTTCCTACTATCCCTTAATTCCGTATTATCTGCCCTTCCCCAAGGTCATTAATTTTGTCAGCGGCGCTTTGGAAGTTGTCCTGGGTTTATCGATGCTCTATCTCGTGTGGAGGAAATGGGCCGGTTGGGCTTTAATTGTCTTAATGATCCTTTTCATTCCCTCCCATATTCACTTTATCCAACAGGATGGATGTGTAGAGGGCAGCTTGTGTTTTCCAGTTTGGGTGGCTTGGGTGAGACTTATATTAGTTCATCCCTTGCTAATTTGGTGGATTTGGAGCAGCAAGAATTATCAGGGCCATGTTGTTTAATGTTTCCTACACCAATCCGGAGATCAGCGCGGAGATTGATTGCATAGTGGGCAAGCCATTTCCTTTTCTTAAACGGGTCACCGTGGGGGCTATTGGCTCCCAACGATTTGAATTGACCAGGGGTAATGAGGAGCTGAAACGGGTGGTTTTGCAAACCACCAACACTCCTTTCTGCAATATTGGTTTAAGACCTAATGGAATTAAAATTT
>JAOTYN010000266.1 GCA_029861825.1 Cyclobacteriaceae bacterium | reverse complement strand
AAACAGAAACTGGGGTGCGGCCGCTCCATGATCCGTTCCAAAGCTGCTATTAGATCCAATGCGTCTTCCAAATTCCGAAAAGGTCATCCCCAGAACTCGTTCTTCTACCCCTAATTTGTCCAGGTCGTCCTGAAAAGCAAAAACTGCCTCTGACAATCTGTTGAGTAAATTAGCATGAGCTCCTTGTAGGGGATTTCCTTGAACTACTTGATTGGCATGGGTATCGAATCCTCCGATATTTACCACATACACTTTGGTCTTCAGCCCTCCGGCAATCAACTGAGCCACAATCTTCAATTGATCAGATAGTCCGTTCACCCCGGGCTCCGGATATAAAGGGCTCAAATTGTTAGCTTTTGAGGCTGCATTTTGAATGGTCTCCAGGTAGACCTGAGTTTGTTGGATGATCTGTCGTATATAGATCAGTTCATGTCCTGCAGGGGTATCGGGTGCTTCATCCACCCCCCCGGTGAGTAATTGTGAAAAAGCTTCCGTACTGGTGATCGCCATTCCCATATTATTAACAGGACCCTGACAGGTGGTGCTAACGATAGGACCAATAGTTAATGAAAGTGGGTCTGGCATTTCTTCATTAGGATACCCCTCAGGGAAGCCTTCAAATTTTTGTTCGAGATAGCGCCCTAGCCACCCTGAATTCACGATCTCCTCGGCAGAACTGGCCGAAGTCCAAATATCCGTGGATCGGAAATGGGATAAATTTGGATTAGGGTATCCCACACTTTGAACTATGCAAAGTTTGTCCTGGTTGGAAAGTTCCAACATACCGGTCATGCTGGGATGCAAGCCCAGTTTACCATCAAGACTCAGCACTTGATTTTTCGGGATGAGAACGTTCGTACGCACCTTACTTAAGTTTTGGTATTGGTCAAGCGGTATAACAGTGTTAAGGCCATCATTTCCCCCATTTAATTGTATAAGCACCAGTACTCTATCCGTTTCACCGGCGGTAGCGGCCAAGGAATCGAAAAGCGAGTGTCCTGAGACATTGATAGGAAATCCGCCCACCCACAATGGAAGGGTTAAGGGCATGCTTCTTTTAAAGAAAGTTCTACGTTTCATAAGCCTTCATTTAAGATAGGTGGTATTCGCCCAAGGAAAACATAGTTCGTAAAAGCGCCCGTAGCTTAGTACTGACCGCGATAAGCTTATCTTGATCCTCTGGATCAGCCAGATAATCACCCCACTCTACCGTCCATTCAAAATCCGGCAAACCGGGGATTAACGCCTCTTTTAGAAAATCCAATTGATTGGGAGTAAGTGCTAAGGGAAGGAGCATCTCCGCGATCTCAGCAATCAGTGTATTGGGATCCAATGAATTTGAGGTAGACATGGCCATTGGTATAGGGTCCAGGTAGGAGAAAAATCCTTCGTAGGGTAGGCCAAAAGAGCTAATGTTATCTGTAAATCTAGCCCGGTTAGGAATGGTAACAGAATTAACCCATAATTGTTGAAATTGAGGCTCTTGATAATAAGCTGCCCAGCCGGCCACGTTAGGGGGATCCCCCAGATCCATTTGTTGCAGCGCCGCCTCAAAGTATACATAGATGTACCACATGATATGCTGTTCCACAAAGTCCTCACCAGAGGGGAACTCTATTTCATGCTGACGGAAAAGGCCCACAGTAAATTCAATAGGGTTCTTGATTTGAACCCCTAGGGTCAGGGCATTATGAAAATGAGCGCTTTGAAATAAGGCTTCTAATACCGGTTTCACCTCATAATTATTGGCAATCATGATTTGGGAAAGCGGTTCAATAATGTTGGCCTCAGTGGTCTCGTCAATTACATAGTAGACGAACCAGCGATACAGTTTCCGACAGATAAAGCGGGCAGTTTCAGGCTGTTGAAAAATCATATCAATAAGATCCAGATATTCGTTAGCCCCGTTATTGCTTATCTGTTGACTATTAAAACTATTAGAAAAGTGTTTCAAACCGGTATCGTGTTGTCCATTTTGAAATATGGCATCGATAAAGAATCGGCGGTCCCTCCATCCCGTTAAAACCCGCGCAGCTTCCACCACATCTTGCTCTGTAAAGTTCGTATAGTTCCCCGGAGCAATTGTGGGCCCTTTGCCGATGGTAAACAATTCGAGAAGTTCGCGGGCGTAATTTTCATTGGGAGCGCTGGCCACATTTTCGTTTCCATTTAGATACCGCAACATGGCGGGGTCCAGGGTAACTTGTTGCACTAAGCTTTTAAAGTTGCCCAAGGCATTTTCCCTAAGAAGTGTGAGGTATTTGTAGAGATACCGGGAATCCCTAACTACGTTCGACTCCGTGACAAAGTGATTATGCCAGAACAAGGTCATTTTTTCTCGTAGTGAAAAGGATTGATTGAGCATCAAACCCGTCCACCAGGCTTTGGTAACGGACCTTCGACGACCGTCGTAGTTGGGGTTATAGGGGCTGAAAACGAAAGTCTCTCCCAAAGGGACATCGTCTTCTGGATCGTTAAATATATTTACCGGTGGATCAGGCAGCATTTCGGAATCATCGAGTAGCGCCGCTACTGCGGAGTCCAAGCCCATAGCAAGGGCTTGATCGACATCTGCTTTTCGACCACCGAACATGGCTCTCCTAATCAAGTGAGCAGCTTGCCTATAGTCCCAGGTACCACCAAACGGTTCTAAACCCCCTTCTAGGTTTTCTGTTAGGGGCAGTTGGGCATTCATAAATTCATTTAAAGCTATCTCCGTAGATTCTAGACGAGGAGGCTGAGGTAAGGTAATAGTAGACTTTTTGTCCATAGCGTGAATTTTGGGGATCTACACAGTTAGTAACTCGCTAACTTTTTAGACAAATTGAATAGCAAAAGGTTTAATTTATATTTCTCAGGACGTTATCTTTCGAAAGAAAGTAATCTCAGGGTATAAACTCCAAGGTCTGACTTTTGGGAAAACTTACCTTCTGCGCATACGTATTAGTACATATATTTTCTATGAAATACCTGCTTTTCACTCTCACGCTCTGCTTACCAGCAGTGTTATTGTCCCAAAACGGCAGCAAGGATCTTACCTTTGAAGAATATGATCCACCCTCTACTTTGGTAGTACCGGAACATCCGGTTACCCGGGCCAAGTATCCTTTTATTGATGTGCACAACCATCAGTTTCGCATGCCCTCTCAGGATTTAAAAGCGTTGGTGGCCCAGATGGACGAGATAAACATGGGGATAATGGTAAACTTGAGTGGCAGGGGCAGGGGAGAAACTACCCACCTGGACGGGGCGCTAAACAACATCAGACAATCCGGAACCTCCAGCCGACTCGTAATTTTCACCAATGTCAGCTTCCAAGGGATAGACGATCCCGGCTGGGGTAAAAGGGTGGCCAAACAACTTGAGGAGGACGTGGCAAAGGGAGCAAAGGGGTTGAAAATATACAAGAGTTTGGGTTTAAGGAATACCGATGCTTCGGGCAGCAGAATAGCCATTGACGATCCTCGCATAGATCCGGTATGGGCAAAGTGCGGCGAATTGGGAATTCCTGTTTTAATCCACTCGGCGGACCCAGCACCCTTCTGGCAGGATCACGACGCAAACAACGAAAGGTGGTTGGAATTGAAACTGCGTCCTAATCGTAAGCGGTCCGACACCGATCCCGTTCCTTGGGAACAGCTTATAGCCGAACAGCATCATTTGTTCAGCAAACATCCCCAAACCACATTTATTAACGCCCATTTTGGTTGGTATGCCAATGATCTTAAAAAACTAGCAGGGCTTTTGGATCAATATCCAAATATGATGGTAGAATTTGGTGCAGTAATCGCAGAGTTGGGCAGACAGCCCAGATATGCCCGAGAGTTTTTCATCACATATCAGGACCGCATCATGTTTGGGAAGGACTCCTGGAATCCCCAAGAATATCACACCTACTTCAGGGTCTTGGAATCGGCCGACGAATATTTTCCCTACTATAAGAAATACCATGCCTATTGGAAAATGTACGGGTTAGATCTTCCCGACGAGGTATTAAAGAAAGTATACTATAAAAACGCCCTGCGGATCATTCCAGGTCTGGATGCCAGTCAGTTCCCGAAATAGTCTATAAAGCAATTTTCTGTATATTTATTCCCATGGAATGGCTGATCAGTATTTTTCTTGGTATCGGTTTGGCTGCGGCCGTAGGATTTCGCATTTTCTTGCCCTTCTTAATTATTTCCTTGGCTCAACGCTGGGGGGTGATGGAGCTTAGCAGCGGATTCGAATGGATAGGGAGTACCCCGGCCCTAGTACTTTTTATTACCGCTACCCTGTTGGAGGTGTTATCGTATTATATACCCTGGTTCGATAATTTACTGGATACCATAACCACCCCCTTGGCCATGATTTGCGGCACCTTGGTTATGGCTTCGGCCATGGTTGAGATGGAGCCTTGGATCAAATGGACTTTAGCGGTGATCGCAGGAGGGGGAACAGCAGGATTGATAAAAGGCACCGGTTCTACCACTAGATTGGTTTCCAGTACCACCACAGGAGGCTTAGGCAATCCTTTAATTGCCACTGCCGAAACCGGGGGGAGTTTTTCATTGACCTTAATGGCTATTTTTATTCCCGTGATTGCAGCAATACTGGTGCTAATGCTTTGCTCTTATATACTTAGTAAAATATTTAGGAAAAAGAAAAAGGCTTTCAATCCTACCACAGGCCCATCGCAATCTGAGTAATATACCGGCCAAATTTTGATTTAGAGGAATAACCGTTCCTGTTGGTAGTAGCCTCGGGGTCTGCTTTGAAAGGAACTTCCTTAAGAATTTCTGTGAGACCCTTTACATCTTCGGCAGTGGTTACACTCTTACCATCCCTGAGTTTTTGCAAAAGATATTCTGCTGCTTGCTCCTCCCACAGAGCTTTACGATGGGCGTTTCCTTGGTCCCAGGCATCCAGGTAGGCTCGCAGTATTTCAAATCCCACAGGTTCTACGTGAAAAATGATGCCGTCGATGCTGATTTTGCGGGTCATAGTCTTTATTGGCTCCAGTTGTATCATAAGGATGCAGCAGTCACCTAAAAAGTTGCACTATGTTGGCATTTTTTTTCAGTTATCCATATGCTTGGACCATACACTTTTTTCAGGATTAAGACTTTAGCGGTGTGCGATACCCTTAAATTTTTTACAAAATGGTGCTTGATTGGCAGACGATGGGGAAGGATTGATCTATTTGATTAATCGCTTAAGATTGACCGAATTCGGAAGAAATGTAAGTGGGGAACCCCCCGCCCACCCATTTTTAATTTACGAACTGACGGTATCAAGTACTGGGACTGCCCAAGAAATTGATCATTGAATTATTCTTAAAAATGATCCATCACTAATTTTATATGGCTATTCCTAAATCTTTAGCATCGGTAATTTAATGGTGCCCTCTTAGTCAGCCCTCTTATAATTAATACGCCATTGCAGCGACCAGCTTTCACCATCGTTATCCGACCGTTCCCAATCCCAGGTAAAGGAATCTTCCTGGATATCATAGAATACCATTCTCAACACAATGGTTTTGTCGCCTTGGGAGAACGACTGGGTTTTAAAGACACGGCGGTTGTCATCAATTTCTCCCATAAAGTTGAAATATCCGCCCTGATTATCGGCCCAGGCTTGATGCCAGGTTTTAGTATTAGGATTGAATACTGAAATACTGGTACCTTTGAAGCCCGTGTTGGGACCGGCATCAGTGGCTTCAAAATTCTCTTGGATCACCTTTCCGTCCAGTATCTTAACAATGTTATTGACACCGTGACCAACTTTTTCTTCACCCAGGTCCCAGGTGAGATCCCACTTGCCAACCCAGAAATCGAATTCTTCTCCACTTTGTGCATTACCAACAGAGCATATCCCCCAAATCAAAAGAGGAACCATAATTAGTGATTTCATATGGAAATTATTTTTGTTTCTCTTAATATACTGGTAGTGTTTAACATGCGGGATAAATCCGATAATATTTAACCTTTTTTTGTTTACATTGGCCTGCTGGCTATGAAAATAGATTTGACAAATAAGCGTATTCTGGTTACCGGGGCAAGTCGGGGGATTGGCAAGGCGATTGCCCTTCAACTACAGCAATCCGGAGCCAGGGTGGCCGCACACTATCAAAA
>JAOTYN010000265.1 GCA_029861825.1 Cyclobacteriaceae bacterium | reverse complement strand
AACCCTGAAACACGTTGATCCCCGCATGCCTGAAAGATGCGGCATTACGTACCAGGCAATTTAATTGATGTCCATGGTCCAAGGCAGTTTTCACCAGCCATTTCCCAGTTCTACCAGTAGCGCCTATTATCAAAACAGTCATATTTTGAAATTGGATCCCTTGGAATTTGAGTATTACCAAATCTTATTCCTACTAAAAGCCTAGTGAAAATCCAAAATATTAAGATGACTGTTTATTGATCATTTCTCGCTCATCGCTTCCACTCCAGACCACGATTCAGGCACACCTTTTACCATAAACTCCGCGGATCTCTTAAGGTATAGTTGTGAAGTCTTATCATTTGGATATACTTTTAACGCTTCTTTAAAAGCCGAAGCAGCCTCGGTGAAATTCTTATTAAAGAAGTGATACAAGCCGGATTCAAAATCCTCTTTACTCCGTTGCTTTAGTTCAAGGATTTCTTCGGGGTCTCCGTCATAGAACTCATAGATATTCACCGCAATACGCTTTCCTTTCACTTGTACCTTACCCAATGCCCGGTAATTAAACTGTTCCGGGTTTTCAATTTTGGCCAGGGTATCCTCGCTTATAATTACTAAGGCCCCATAGTACTTGGTAAGCCCCTCCATACGAGCGGCGGTGTTAACAGTATCGGATACTACTCCGGGATCCATGCGCTCCTCGTCGCCAATTATGCCCATCATCAAAGGTCCATTATGTAAGCCAATCCCCACATCGATAGGAATACGTCCCTTGGCCAAACGCTGGGAATTGTATTCCCTGATGGCTTTCTGAATAGCAATGGAAGCCTTTACACTATCAGTTGCTGATTTTAAGAATAAAGCCATAATACCATCCCCCAGGAATTGATTGACAAATCCGCCGTGCCCTTTTATCAATGGTCCTACCCTTCTTAGAAAAGCATTTAAGAAGTTGAAATTTTGCCGGGGAGTCATGCTTTCAGACAGGGTAGAATAGGAGCGAATGTCGCAGAAGAATACAGTGATTTCCTGTTGGATCTGATCACCAAGTTTTACATCCAAAATACTTTCTCGTCCCAGGCTTTTCAAGAATTCACTGGGAATGAAGCGGCTGTAAGCAGTATTAATTTTAAGTAGTTCCAAATGAGTTTTTACTCTGGATAAAAACTCATCCCTAGAAAACGGTTTGACAATGTAGTCATTGGCTCCGCACGAAAATCCCGAAACCAGATCGGTTACTTGATTTTTAGCGGTAATCAGTATCACGGGAAGCTCAGCAGGAGAAAATTTTTCCCTGATTTTTTGACACACTTCGAATCCGGACATTTTAGGCATCATAATATCCAATAGTACCAGGTCGAATTTGCCCATTGTTTCCAATATTAGTAATGCCTCTTCTCCATTGAAAGCCGTGGTCACATTATAATTGCTTTTATTAAGGTGTTTGACCAAAACCCGTTGGTTTATGGGATCGTCGTCTACCACCAATATATTGGTATCCACATCCACATTACCAGGTTCCAGGTCTCCAAACTCCAGCTCAGGTTGGTTTGAATGGTAGAATCTAACCTTGGATATTTGGGATGCCTCAGAGGCCGATTCCTCTTTTTCACTGGATATTGGTATGGTAAAGGTAAATATTGATCCTTCACCGACTTTTGATTCCACTTCAATGGTACCACTATGCAACTCAATCAAGGCTTTACTGATGGACAATCCAAGACCGGTGCCTACAAACTCACGGGTTACGGAGGTGTCTACCTGCTCAAAAGCCTGGAAAATGAGGTCTCTCTTATTTTCAGGGATACCAATACCGGTATCGGAAACGGAAATAGCCATCATATCATCCATTGCTTTAGCACTGACGGTAATCATACCAGCTTCAGTAAACTTTATAGCATTGCTGATTAGGTTGTTCAGAATCTGCATGAGCCGGTTTTCATCCGCATAAACCAGCGGGGTATCTACAGGTATTCTATTGGCAAATACCAGATCTTTGCCCTCAATCAAAGGAGCACTCATGCGCATGATCACATTTACCATGGAATGCAAATCTAAAGTGGTAAAACGTAGGGTTAAATCACGAGTCTTCAGTTTTGAAAAGTCCAGAATACTATTCACCATGCTGGAAAGGCGTTTCCCGGAAGCAATAAGGAGAGAGAGGTCCTCCTTCATTTGTTCTGTGGGTTCTCCATCATCACCGTCAAACAGAGATTCCGCAATGCCAATAATACCGTTTAGCGGTGTTCGTAACTCATGGGATGTATTGGCCAGAAAATCGTCCTTTAATTTGTCCGCGTGTTGAAGTCGTTCATTTAGCAATCGTTCTAGTTCAAGCTCTTTTTGCTTATTCCTTAGTTTTTTCTGATGATTTTTTAAGTACATAAAAATGACGCCTACACCGAATAAAGCGTAGAGAATATAGGCCAGTGGGCTTTCCCAGGGTGGTGGCTGGATATTGAGGGCAATGGAGGCTCCATCCTCATTCCATTCACCGTCGTTATTGGAGGCAATTACCCGGAATGTATAATCACCGGGATCAAGATTAGTATAGGTAGCAAATCTCTTATCCGCATTGGTGACAATCCAATCATCATTGAATCCCTCCATTTTATATTTATACTGGTTCTTTTCCGATTGCATGTAGTTTAAAGCAGCGAACTCAAAGGAGAAAAAACTTGCGGTGTAGGGTAGGTCAATCTTATCTGTACGCGAAATATGTTGGGTTAGCAGTGGTTGCTTCCGCGTACTGTCATTTACTTTAACAGACTTGTTAAAGACCTGAAAATCCGTGATCACCACCGGAGGTTTGTATTTATTTTCCAAGAAGCTTTGAGGAGAGAACCGCTTCAATCCCTCCGGCCCCGCCACCAGCATTTCCCCGCTTGCTGTTTTATAGAATGTGCCAAACTTTATATCCTTAGATTTAGCATTATCGAAGTAACTGAAAACCCTGGAGGCAGTGGGATGGTATTTGATTACTCCTTGATCGGTATTAAGCCATAAGTTGCCCAGATCATCTTCGAGGATGTTTTTAACCAAAACCATGGGTAAGCCTGCGGACCCGGATAGTGATACCAGCACCCCCCGTTCCCTATCAAATTTAGCCAGTCCTTTGGAAGTACCCGCATACAACGTCCCCGAAGTGTCCTCATGAAGTGCGAATATTGCCAATAGTAAGGGACCTACTTGTGGATTCGATTCGCGTGAATATAATCTAAAAACTCCGGTAGCCGGATCAAAACTATTTAATCCCTTTCTGGTACCTACCCACATAACTCCAGAACCATCCACATGGATATTCATCACCACGTCGTTGCTCAGTGATTGAGAATTCCGGGGGTCATGGCGATAACTTACAAAGGTTTCCCGGGCTAAATCCATTTTATTCAGGCCCTCCCTGGTACCAAGCCATAATACTCCCCGAGGATATTCAAAAATGCAACGTATAGAGTTGCTGCTGATACTATTAGGATTACCGGGCTCATTCTGATAGGTTTTTACCACCCCTGTAGTAGGATCAAATCGGTTTAACCCACCCCCTTTCGTACCCAACCACATAATCCCAGATTGTGAACGGTATATTGCAGACACACCACTATGACTAAGGCTCTGAGGATCACCCGGTTGGTGATAATATGTCCTGAAAACAGGGTTGGTGGGATCCTCTTGGACAGGGTCAAGCAGATTAAGTCCATTTTCGGTACCTATCCATATAACTTGATCAGGCCCTTCGTAAAGAGATAATATCGTATTGTTGCTTAGACTACCAGGGCGCTCCGGTTGATGAGAGTAGGTGATAAGATCACTCCCGCTTCTAGTCATCTTCTGTAATCCGCGATCAGTACCAATCCAAAAAAGTCCTGATCTATCTTGAAACACCCTCCAGATACTATTACTGGCCACACTTTCCGGGTCCAGAGGATCATGGGAATACCGTATGAACCGTTCAGTTGACGGGAACAGCTGAATTAAACCTTCTCCAGAGGTGCCAATCCACAAGGAACCCTCTTTATCTTCAAATATTGACGAAACTGACCCATCTCTTGGATGAAATTTGGTACTCTTTTGGGTGGCAGGATCCAGCATGTTTACCCCTTCCCTGGTACCGATCCAAACCCTTTGAGCCTGATCAACATGTACTGCCCTTATTAAATCACCACTTACAGAGTTTGCGTTTGTTAGGGAGTGATTGTAGTATTTATAGTCAACTGTTGAATCTGCCTCAAAAGTTATTTTGGCGAGCCCTTTCCCGGTACCCAACCACAAATTACCCGCCTGGTCTTCATCTATGTCCCTGATCAATACTTTGTCTGGGCTGATCTCTGAGAAAGTAACTTTTCGGGTCTCAGTATTTAATTTAATGAGACCCTGGTGTGTTCCCAGCCAAATAGAACCCGTTTGGTCCTGATGTATGACCCAGATAGATCCGGGGCCGGAGGCCATTCCGGGCACCGATGTAGGGAATTGCTCAAAAGTTTCTAAAGATTTATCGAACAAAAACAGTCCACCGGTATTGGTTCCTACCCAGATATTACCGGATCTATCTTCATAAATGGTTCTGATGAACTCGTCCTTTAAACCATTGGGGTTATCGGGATCATGGACAAAACTGGTAAACTTATAACCGTTATACCGGTGCAAGCCTTCGTTGGTACCAATCCATATAAATCCTTGTTGATCTTGGAGAATGCTGGTAACAGACAATTGGAATTGCCCGTGTTGAATGGGGATATGCTCAAAGCTAATTCCGGTATTTTGCCCAAATAACCCTGAAAAAGAACCTAATAACACCAGGTTAAGGCAAAATGATGCGAAACACCTCTGGATTAAAGGCTTCATTGGTCATGTGGTTGCAAACTAACTGAGTACGGTCCCATTGCCCAACAAAATGACGTTTTGTTGATTTCTGGAGTAGAACAATTTAATCATTTTTTTGATTTAATTGGGTTTATGTGGAACTGTTGTTAGTATATATCTCCTTTTTATTAAACAGTTTTAACTGGCTATTGCTGGTTATTTTTTCTACATTAATAAGGCTTTTTGGTGAAGTTGCATAGTGAAGACTCATACCCAGTCTATGGAAATGATTTTACCAAAACTGATTCGATGGCCCGTCCTTTGTTTATGTATAATTACATTTCAAATAGTAAATACCCATGCACAGGGTATCACTTCCTCAAATATAACCGGAAGGGTATACGATAATGAAAACTTCCCGTTACCGGGGGCCCATGTAGTATTGGTGCATACCCCCACCGGTGCCAATTACGGAGGAATATCCCGGGAAGAAGGCCGTTTTAATTTTCCCAATATCAAGGTAGGAGGACCTTACACCCTCACAATTTCATTCCTGGGATTCGAAGATCATTTGATCGATAATATCTATTTAAGACTGGGGCAGGAATACGTCGCTGACGTTTCTTTAACGCCCATTGATTTTGAAATGGAGGCAGTCCAAATAGTAGCTACCAAGGAGGCGGTATTCAGTGAGGATCGCACCGGGGCCGCTACCAATGTGGACTCTGACGCACTGGAAAAACTCCCTACCATCAGAAGAAGCCTTCAGGATTTTATCCGGCTCAACCCCCAAGCTTCCTCGCTGGGGCAGGGCATTTCTTTTGTAGGTATGAATAATCGCTACAATAATTTTTCAATTGACGGCACGGTTAACAATGATGTATTTGGTTTAAATGATTCCGGTACCAATGGTGGTGAAACAGGCACTCAGCCCATAAGTTTAGATGCTGTAAAGGAAGTACAAGTTGAAGTAGCGCCTTTTGATGTCCGTTACGGAGGATTTATTGGTGGTAGCATTAATGTGATTACCCGCCAAGGCAGCAATGACATTACAGGTTCAGCTTATTACTTGGTCAATAATGAAGTTTTTTCCGGAAATGTACCTGCAGATGTCTCCAGTGAAACCCGGCTGCCTGAATACTTTGAAAAAACCATAGGCCTACATATAGGGGCGCCTATCCGCAAGGACAAACTTTTTCTATTTGTTAGCCTTGAACATACCAAACGGGAAGATCCCACCTTGTTTAATGTAGGCGATACCTCTCCCCTCACTTTGGATGAAGCCATGCGCGTGGAAAATAAACTGGTAGAACTATCGACTAATGATCAGGGTGGTTTCGATTCTTT
>JAOTYN010000264.1 GCA_029861825.1 Cyclobacteriaceae bacterium | reverse complement strand
CTAACGTTCGTTAGCAAGACGGCATTCCGTTTTTTATTACCACATTCAATATGAGGCAGCCCAAGGAGATTGTTGAGCGTCTGAATATTCTTTTTTACGCCATGGTAGGTTTACCAATGCTGTTATTCGCCTGGATATATCTTCCCATAAAGGACATGCTCTCCTGGCAGGAGTCCCAGGCTATACTACCATTGGGATATGGGAGCTATGTAATGGCTATGATACTCGCGGCGGCGGCGATTTGGGCCCTGCGTATTCCAAAAAACAAGTTTAAGCAGGTACAACAGACTTGGTCACTAAACCATAAGCTTCAATTCTACACCAAAGCCTATTCGAAACCGTTTTTATCAGTGATGTTGCTGAGTCTATGGTCGGTGGTACTCCTTTATCTAACCAGGAGCCAGTTATTTGTGGTGGTTTATGCTCTGCTGTTGTTTTTGGTTTCTCTCTACAGACCCTCTTTTCAAAGGATCTGCGGGCATCTTCACCTCTCTAAAGAAGAGCAAAGCGTAATTAAAGGTTAAGCTTAGATAGCTAATTAGGGAGGGTAGCCAATAAAAAAAAAGAGCAACCCCCAAGGGTTGCTCTCATCCTAAAGTCACTAGATTAGTCTTCGATGTCGATTTCCAAAGATTGAGTTCCTCTGGTAAGTATGGCCATATTATCACAGGTGCCATCACCGTAATCAATGGTCAAAGCCGGTCTTCCGTCGAAAGAGGCGCTGAATGATCCCGACACTGGATGATCGCAGTTGTCAATCCACTTGATAGGTTCACGAGTATCGGCAACGTAGCCTTTGTCATCACGGTTTGTACCAGTAATGGATCCTTCTACCGTTACAGAAAATACTTCTCCAAAGATTAAGTTGTAAGTAAGATCTTGACCGTAAGTAATTTCCTTTTGATCAGGATAGGTCAATCGTCCGTTACTTACTACCACTGAGAAAGAAATAGTGTTTTGCTCAATTGCCAGGTCCTCAACAGTTACACTGCCATCCAATTGGTAATCGTCAACTTCGAAAGCATCGAATGCGATGGTGTAGCTGAAGTCGGGTCCTAATAGTTCGCCTTCCCAGGACAGGATCAGACTACCTTGGCGATAACGCCCATCTTCACCCTCACATTCTCCTTCGAAAGTGATGGTAATTTTGTTTTCAGTTTCCGACTCAATTACCACGTAGCAGGTAGCTTGAGAGCGTCCGCCCTGGTCACCTATATCAGCGATAATTTCGTTAGAGAAGTTTACCACTTCAGTAAACTCGTCGGTAACCTCACCGATTGAACCTACATTTTCAACATCTTCAGTGTTAATCGGTTCATCTACTCCGGGAGAGTCGTCATCGCCACAGGCCCAAAAGGCTGCGATAAAGCAAACCCAGAAAAGTATTCTTCCAGTATATTTCATAAGGCAAAAAAATTTTTCTTCAAAAGTATAATATCATGGATTGGGAAACACAGCACAGGGCATCCATACCACACTAATGTAAGTTTCCCTATAATATTAAACCCCCAAAGAAGGGGGTTATTATGGGTTCTGGAAGATTTTTATAGTATTATGCCGAAACTAAAGGCATTCAATTCGGGCCCTCGACCACTATTAAACACCTCATTTAGATCGTAGTTGGCAAACAGATCTACGCTGCGAATGCCCACCCTTAGTCTTAGGCCGTAACGCCAACTCGACATATAAAAATTACCGTGGTCTTTATCTTTGTCCGTGTCCCCATCCTGACGGAATTTGATCTTGGTATGGCTTCCTAAGCGGTATCCGGCATACATACCCACCCCTATACGGAAACCCCGCTGTTTGTAGTTTTCTATTTTGACACCTGGAGCCTCCCAGCTCTTTACTTTGCGCTCACCACGACTAAAATCGAACATGGGTACAAAAGAGACATTTATGTGTGAAGCGGTCAATTTGCTTTTCTTGCCGTTAATCTCTGAAGGCAATCGGATGAATTCCACCATTTCCGGACCCTTCTCTAAAGTATATTGTGCATCCTCAAATTTCCAGTTATACCAACTAAAGCTGGAACCGTACTCAAAGTACAGCGGACCCGCTATTGCGCTGGTTCTACTCCAACCCAAAGACACATACCAGGAACCCCAGGGTCTGACACTGTAGGGGGCATCGGAATCAGGGAAGCTACTACCCCCATCCTCGAAGTAGTTATTGGTTCCGATTTCAATATCAAAGGAGTTATATGATTTGGGGCCTTCTTCCATGCGAGTTTCTGTTTTAAAATCTGGTCCGTCCTCCCACTCCTCGAATTCTTCTTCCAATTCATCCCAGTCGTCGGCTTCTGCAGTAATGCGATAGTTTCCCAAACGGATCCTTATCTCTTGAGGAGACTCATCTCCGTGCAAAACTTCGATATCATTTTCCAAGACAATGGTAGTATCCGAAAGATATCGATCGCCATTCTGGTCTTCTATTACCAGTTGTTGTACTTCCGATTCTGAAGAGTCGATACTCATGCTCAAGTCCTTGAGCATGGCGTTAATATCGTATTGCTGCAGTTCTTTGATCCCCCGGGCATCTTTGGTATAAATGATGATCCGTGTATTGTTGTCTAACTCAATAATTACGGTGTCTTGCGGTTCTATGGATGGATGAGCTGCAGACACGCTCAGATGAAGAAAACTGACAGCTAATAGTGCTGTTATATATATAATTCGGTTCATATTAATTCGATTTTAATTCTTTCTCTTTACTTTTTTTGTTGAACACCAGCAGCTGATCCTTGGCCGCCCTGATCCTGGCTAGGCCGCCCAGCTCGCCTTTCTTTATTTCCTGTGCTCTCTGCAAGACCTTTTTCGCTCTACTGGTTTTTTCTTGGGGATCTTTTACCAAGGCCAGAGTGGGTTCCGGAGGTGCCGGTGATTTTTTATAAGTAATGGTGATCGTTCTGGATTTTTGCTCTTCCTCGATTTCATTGGTGTTCGAAGGCTCCTCATCTTGATTAGTGGCCAAAGTTTCAACGGTCTCAACATGCTGATCTTCTTGATTCAACTCACTATCTTCCAACAGGGTCTCATTTGCTAAGACCCGTGTTTGTGGTGTTTGTATTATACCCAGATTCGGTGCGTTTTCGTGGTTATTCTCTTCAAGTGCCTCACGCTGTTCAGTCTTAGCAGGAGTTGCTTCACCAGTTGCTTCGCTTCTCGAAAGTTCCTCGTTGCCACTTTGCTCATCGATGACCGGCGATTCACTAATTAACTCCTGGTCCTGAGCAGGAGTTTCCGTATGAACAGACCTTTCTGTGTCTGTTTTGGAAGGTATGTCTTGAGTATTCGTGAGGGCTGGTTGTTCCGGGTGGTTATTAATCCAAATATTAAAGATATATATGCTACTGGCGATCAAGGCAACAACAGCAGCTACCCGCACAAATTTCCACCAAGCCACTTTCTTGTGGGATTTCAGGTTTCCTTCCAGCTTACCCCAGGCGGCTTCAGAAGGCTTTTTCTGATATCCTTCCAATCTTTCCTTAAAAAGTCCATCTAATCCTCGATCATTCATGATTTTGTAATTTTTCTTTTTATTTCTTGCTCACTTTCCAACAACTTTTGTTGCAACAGCCCTCTAGCCCTACTTAACTGTGACTTAGAGGTACTCTCGCTGATTCCCAGCATTTTGGAAATTTCCTTATGACTGTAACCTTCGATAGCATAAAGGTTAAATACCGTTCGATATCCCATAGGCAGTTCGCTTACCATGTTTAAGAGATCTTCAGTCTGTAAGTGGTCATTGACCAGTTGCCAGTTGGGGTCGCGATCTGCTGCTTCCACCTCCACTTCCAAATACATGGTCTTGTTACGTCTCAGATACCCCAGCGACTCATTGATCATGATGCGGCGTATCCAACCTCCCAAGCTACCTTGACCACTGTAGGTATGCATTTTATCAAACACTTTCATAAATCCAGTGATCAAAACGTCTTCTGCGTCACTGGCCTCCTTCACATACCGTAAGCAGAGGGCATACATATGGGGAGCATACTTCTCATACATAGCCCGCTGGGCCCTCCCGTCTTTTTCAATGCAGGCACGTATGAGTTGATTTTCCAATTTGGAGTTGTAAAGCTCTAATCCCATATTTTCGGCTTACTATCTTATTGATGCAATAAGCCCTCCACACGTTGCATGGAGTTTTAAAAAAATACGGGTTGATCTAAATTAGATGGACTGAAATAATCGATGCCATTCAAGATAATCCGGTACTACCGCATTCCAATTCCAATCGTTATTTAAGGTATTCGCCAAAGCATAGGCGCTTTCCGGCTCACCATGGGTAATAAATACGTGCTTGGGGCTTTGTTTGAAATTGCCCAACCAACGCAGTAGTTCCGATCGATCGGCATGTGCCGAAAGACCGCTAATTTGCCGGACGTTACAATTCAAAGGCACTTCTTTCCCGAAAAGTCGAATGGTGGGTTCGCCTTCCAGAATCCTGCGACCCCGGGTGCCATAGGCTTGATATCCCACAAATAATATGGTGTCGTTCTCTCTGGGCATTCTGTGGTACAAATGATGCATGATCCGGCCTCCGGTACACATTCCGCTGGCCGAAATAATAATAGCGTCACGCTTTATCTCGTTGATCTGTTTACTGTCTTCCGCGCTTTTACAGTACTTAAGCCCATGGTAGTCAAATACCGATTGCTCCAATTCACTTTCACGCAACTTGTGTTCATGGAAATGTTTCTTATACAAAGCGGTCACGCTGATGGCCATAGGACTGTCGACATAAATCGGAATGTCGGGAATTCTGTTCTCGTCCTGTAGCTCTTTTAAATAATATACCAACAATTGAGTCCTACCCAAAGCGAAAGCAGGGATCAGGATACAGCCGCCGTTATCATGGGCTTCGTTGACTACTTCGGCTAGAGCATCTTTGGGTGAAACCGGAGGGTTGTTTTTGTCCCCGTAAGTGGATTCCACTATCAGAACATCTGCAAAATCCACTGGATCGGGGTCCCGCAGTACCGGCTGATCGTAGCGTCCTATATCGCCGGATAACACAATTTTCTTTTTTTGTTCGCGGCCTTCGATCTCGATTTCCACTATAGATGACCCCAAAATATGGCCGGCATTTAAAAATTTCAAGCTTATTCCCGGGTGTATTTGCAGGGAGGTATTGGACGGCTTGGATTGAAGGTTCTTGAATACCATTTCCGCATGTTCCGTATTGTAAAGGGGCTCGGGGTTTTTATGACGAGAGTACCCCTTTCTTCTAGCGTAGGCGGCTTCTTCTTCCTGGATCTTTGCAGAATCACGAAGCATTATTTTCATGAGGTCCATAGTCGTTTCTGTACAGTAGACCGGGCCCTTGAATCCCTGTCTAAAAATACGGGGCAGGTATCCAATATGATCAATATGGCTATGGGTAATGATTACGGCATCTACGTCATCCGGATTCTGTGGAAAGTCATTCCAGTTCCTTTCTCTCAGTTTCTTAACGCCCTGAAATAAACCGCAATCTACCAGCAGGCGATAGTCGCCGATCTCCAGTAAGTATTTAGAACCGGTAACCGTCTTGGCAGCTCCTAGAAATCGTACCCTTACATCCATAAGCAATTAAATTAATGTTGACCGCTTAATTTAAAGCTTTTTCCCAAAAGGCATAAAAAAGGGAGGATAAACCTCCCTTCTAAAGTCTGAACATTTCCTAGCGATTGTGACTGCCATCACAGAAAGGCAGGTTTTGTGACTTGGTACATCGACAAAACGCCACGTTTTGGGTTTGAGAGACCTTTCCCTGCTCATCAGTAACCGAACAAGACCCTTTGATGACCACCGGACCGCCAGCCATTAGACGCACCTGAATTTGTGGCTCTTCACTCTTTTCATCCTCGACACTCAGTGCACCTGATGGACATTTTCGTACCTGCGCAATAATAGCACTGGCTTCAGCCTGACTGAGATCCACCCAAGGGCGTCGATTTGGATCAAATACCTGTGGTAATCCCTGTGCACAGATGGCTGAATGAATGCAGAGGTCGGGCTGCCATACTACTTTTACCTCATCGTTGGAATACTCTTTTTTCATTATCCGATTTTTCTAAGCGATCCGCTGCCTGAAGAGCTGTTGTTAACCTTGCTGGGGTCGCCTTTATAATAAATATTGCCGCT
>JAOTYN010000263.1 GCA_029861825.1 Cyclobacteriaceae bacterium | reverse complement strand
TTTAAAAGTAGTACCCCCGAACATGGCGAAAATATCGATGACGTTAGTTTCGGAGGATAAGGTAGCCTGGCGCAGATCAATATCTGCCCCTCCGCAAATGGCGGTAGCTTTGCCTCCTTGAAAGGACTCGGATGTCACTTTTTTCTCAATACCGCTAAAAATGGCCACCTCGTCAATTTGAGGAGTGGACAATATACTTCCGGAGGCTGCCCTTCTTTGTCTCAAGAGTAATACTACGCCGATAATGACCAGAAACAATGGCCATAGTTGTCTGAAATTGAAATTCCAATACAGCAGGTCATCAATTACCAGAAATGAGCCGCCAATGATCAGGGGCACAAATCCGTTTCGTTCTCCAAGAGCCAGCAGTACTACCCCAATAGTGATGAGTATGGTCTTCCAGGAAATTAAATTAAAAGGCAAGGGCAGCAGATCCAGGTTTTCGGCTAAAAAAACCAATCCCAGGATCACCAGTACGATGCCTGCGGTATTTCTTCTATTTGATTTACTCGACTCCATAGAATTATCGGTTAACAGAAGTGTCACCATTGTTTTGAGAGGGCCTGGTGGCCGGGCGCAACAATAGGATTACTCCAAGAATGATCAATATAATAGGCCACCAAGAGCCAAAATGATACATGGCTGACATAATTTCATTGGTATATAAAAAGAAAGCTCCGATGGCTATAAAAGCTATGCCTGAACGACGTCCTGTCAACAACAATATTAGTCCGATGGCCATTAACAGGAATTCCCAGGAATACACGTAATCCGGAATGTGAAATAGATCCAAATTGAAATTTCTGGATAGAAAGGCTGCTCCAATTACCAGTAGACTCACGCCAATCCAGTTTCTTCGTTCTTTTGTTTGTTCACTCATGATAGCTTTAATTATACTTTAAAGTACGGCCATTATGCCCACACTAGCTATAGCAAATCGGTGAATGGCGGTCCAATACCGGTGAATGACGAAATAAATAGGGGGAATACCCTATAAAAAAAGCCCCTTTTGGGGCTTTTCCTTATTCTCCTTCACTCACTTCCGATGGTGGTTTGCTCCAGGGAGGCACCACATTGTTGGACCGGGCATATGCGATCAGTTGTCCGGTGTGCTCCCAGGCATGAGCAATAATGATCATCATGCAAGTGCGCTTGTTGAATTTATCTCCTGTTGGGAATGTCACTTCATCCAGGAAGTTTTCACTGGGCAGGTTTTTGCCAACTTCCATAATAAAGGCATACGATTCCTTTAACGCGGCGATGACATTTTCTTTTCCGGTAATGGATTTCTCCATACTCATAGGATCAATTCCTTCTGGAATAGTAGCGCCCAGCATAGTTCCGAAGAAATAATTTGCGGAGGCGGTATGCAAAATAGCTTCTCCCACGGACCTAACACCTTCCGCCGGACGCCAATCATAAAGTTCGGCCGGAATTTCTTCTGCCAGACTCACAATTTGTCCTGAATTGTAACCCATGACACCCATAAATTCCTTTTGCACGGTGGATTCCTCTTGAGGAAAAGCCACCAATGGCAAAAAACAAAAAATACAAAGTAATCTTTTCATGTTATATGAGCTTTTCTAAGTGGTTTTAGATATTAAAGTACTCTAAAAAAACGAGAAACTGCAGTGAAGCTTCAATATTATTGACAGCCCATCTTATATTACATTACCATGGATAAATCAAGCCAAAATAGCGAGATCCATCTCTGGAATGCCCTGCTCAAAAGCTTGGATAATTTTGGCCAAGGGATGTTGCTACTGGTAGTAAAACACCTAGGCAGCAGTCCGGGACGGGGGGGCTTTAAAATGGCCCTGGACCCGGCAGGTGGTATGTGCGGGTCCATTGGTGGGGGAATTATGGAGCACAAACTGGTAGAGTGGTGCAAAGATGCTTTGAAAAATGGCCAAAAAGAAATTGCGCTGAAGCATCAGATCCATCAGGCCCAGGTACCGGAACACCGCTCGGGTATGATCTGCAGCGGGGAACAATGGGTGGCAGCAATCCCTTTGGACCACGGTCATCGTCAAATGCTGGTACGCATAATCGAAGCTCTGGAAAAAGGCGAAGGCCCCACCCTGAAGGTAACCCCCATGGCAATCCAACTGGTAGATCAGATGGTGACAGGCAAACATTTTGAGCTGAAAGCAGATGACTGGCGCTACCTTGAACCGTTAGGATACGGCCATTTTTTACACATCATAGGTGGAGGCCATATTGCATTGGCCCTAACGGAACTGGCATCCCGCTTGGAGTTTCACGTAACCGTTTACGACGATCGGCCTCAACTGCATACCATGGAATTGAATGTATTTGCTCACCAAAAAAAGGTAGTGGATTATGAGAATATCGCTGATATAGTGCCTGAGGGATCAGCGCACTACACAGTTATTATGACTTTTGGATATCGCAGTGATACAGTGGTCTTAAAAAGCTTGCTAAACAAGAAATTTGCTTACTTAGGATTGCTAGGCAGTGAAGCAAAGATCAAGACCTTATTCAAGCAGCTGATCGACGAAGGAGCGGATCCCAGAAGACTGAATACCATAGATGCTCCTGCTGGAGTATCCATAAATAGTCAAACCACACATGAAATTGCCGTTAGCATTGCTGCCAACATAATTAAAAGCAAGCACAGTATTACTAGTTAACCGTCGCGCCCTGCAATATCCACCTGCGGATCATATCACGTTCCTCTGGGGTAATATTGGTAGTGTTACCCATGGGCATAGTTTCAGTAACTACCACCCGCATCATGATTTGGTCTTTCATAGCTACTATTTGATCAGGTGTGTCGAACATCACGCCGTTGGGAGCGGCTACCCACAACTCATCGGTAGGATTTGCCGCGTGACAAGTATTGCAGCGATTTGTAAAAATAGTACGGATCTCTTGAAAACTGACTTCCTCACCCAGATCCTGGTCGGAGGCGGGAGGAGCGGTTATGAACGCCAGAACGATCACTCCTAAGGTAGCAAAGGGCAGGATCCAGAAGGCCTGTTGTCCTTTCTCGATCAAGTTTAAGTAGTGCCGAATGCCGGCACTTACTAAAAACAACCCCCCCAGCACCGCCCAATTATAAGGGTGTCCAAAGGTTGAAGGGAAATGGCCACTGATCATAATAAAAACCACAGGCAGGGTAAAGTAGTTGTTATGCAAAGATCGCAAGCCGGCATGCTGCCCCAAATAGGGATCCAAAGGCTCTTGCGATTCAGCAGCTTTGACCATTGCTTTCTGCGAGGGTATGATCACCCGGAATACGTTGCCAGCCATCATGGTCCCCAGCATGGCACCTACATGCATATAAGCAGCCTTGGCGCTAAGCAGGTAGGAGAGTAACCAGGCCATGAGAACGATAAAGCCGAACATCACCAGGAAAAACCATATCGGTCGGTCGATCAACCAGGTACGGCAAATCCCGTCGTACACCAACCAGCCTGCTAACAGGCTACCCACACCAATAAAAATGGAAAGGGCTGTACCCAATTGAAGCTGCCCCACCATAGTGACGTTTGCCTGGCTATAGTACACGATGATCATTAACAGGATACCGGTAATCCAGGTAAAATAAGCTTCGTACTTGAACCAATGCAGTTTTTTAGGGATCTCGGCTGGAGCAACCTTGTATTTCTCTACATAGTAAAAACCGCCTCCATGGATAGCCCACAGATTCCCGGCCAGCTCCTCACGAATATTTTCCGTACGGTTCAGGCTATTCTCCAGAAAGACGAAGTAAAATGAGGCGCCGATCCAAGCAATGCCTATGATCACGTGGGTCCACCGTACCAGCAAATTCAGCCAATTCAGAATATGTGCTTCCCAGCCGTTAAGGTATATCACCATGGAGGCCGCAGCCAACAGCAAAACCACTCTGCCGTAGTAGGGTAAGCCTTCCATCCAGGGAGGGTAATTAGACGATCTGGTCAGTAGTTTTACCAGTTGTTTGGCCTGTAGTAAAATAACCACACTGATAACCAGAATGAGAGCGGCCAATAAGATCATCCAAACCATGGGCTCATCATTGTTTATCAATGGTATTTAAGGTATCGACCTCCTGCTGCTTCAAACGTTCCCGCAGATCCTCAATTGACGTAAGAATAAGTTCATTGGTAGCGGGCAACTCAAAGTAAGGCTCGAACTGATGATCGGCCACTGCTGAGATGGCGTCTTTTATTGCCAGCCAGCAGGAAAAGGCCAGCATAAAGGGAGGTTCGGCTACCGCTTTGCTTTGGCGAATGGTCTTTGGATTAGGGACATCTTGCAGTAATTCCGTGCGAAAGTCCTTAGGCATATCCTGAATATTGGGGATTTTATAGGTGTCGGGAGAATGATTTAGCAAATTGCCAAGGTCGTCCCATTTACATTCTTCAGTTGTACACCAACCCACACCCTGCACGTAACCTCCCTCTATTTGACCGATGTCAATGCGCGGATTAAGACTGTCACCTACGTCGTGCAAGATATCCACTCGCTCATTAGTATAGAAACCGGTAAGAGTATCTAAGGTTATCTCGGTTACCGCCATTCCGAAAGCAAAGTAATGATAAGGACGACCCCAACCATTTTCACGGTCGAAATGTATTTTGGGAGTCCGGTAGAAGCCGGTGGCGCTTAAACTCACCCGTTGCAAGTAAGCATGGTTCACTGCTTCCTTAAACTCCATAAATATCTCGGGGTTAGAGGCATGGGTGATCCTGCTACTCCTAAAAATCAACTGTGAGGCTTTTATCTTTTCATTGTAAGTCTTACCCAGTTCTTTAGCTACTACCTTTGAAATTCTCCGTTTTAGTTTTTCAATAGCATTTTTTACTGCCATTCCATTAAGATCCGTACCGGCTGAGGCTGCGGTAGCCGAAGTGTTGGGCACTTTGCTGGTGTTGGTGGCGTTTACTTTTATCTTTTCCAGGTCGACACCCATTTCCAGTGCGGTAATCTGCTGTATTTTAGTATGTAAGCCCTGTCCCATCTCTGTACCCCCGTGATTCGCCAAGATGGTCCCGTCTTTATAAATGTGAACCAAAGCACCTGCCTGGTTAAGAAATGAAGTGGTAAAAGAAATACCGAATTTGACTGGAGTTAGCGCTAGACCTTTCTTCACAAACTCATGCCGCGAATTGAATTGTTGTATCTGTGTGCGCCGGTTCCAATAATCTGAGGTTTTCAACAGCTGATCCAGCAGCAGGGGCAGGCGATTAAATTTGATCTTCTGGCGATATGGGGTTGTTGCCTGGTCACCATCGGCGTAAAAGTTGATCTTACGTACCTCTAATGAGTCCTTTTTCAAGAAACGCGCAATACGATCCATGATACTTTCAATCCCAGCCATGCCCTGAGGTCCGCCAAAACCACGGAAAGCGGTATTTGAGGGTAGATTGGTTTTCCAGGCTTTCCCTTCAATGTAGATGGCCGGGATGAAATAACTATTATCGGCATGCATCATAGCCCGTTCCAAAACAGCCATGGACAGGTCCGTGGAAGAACCGGCATCGGTATTTAGCACCACCTCAAGCGCCTGTACCTTGCCGTGTTCATCAAATCCCACTTGATAATCAATAAGGTAGGGATGTCGTTTGCCGGTAATTTTCTGATCATCGTCCCGAAACAGCCGGATCTTTACGGGGCGCTGGCATTTTTGGGCCAGCAGTGCGCACCATACTGCGGTGTGATTGGCCTGTGTTTCTTTTCCACCGAAAGCACCTCCCATGCGTCGTACTTCCACTTCTACTTCCATTTTAGGTATATCCAATACTTCGGCGATCAGGGCTTGGGTCTCGGAAGGATGCTGTGTGGAACTTAGTGCCTTGATCTCTGATCCTTCGCCCGGCAAGCACAGACAAGTCTGGGTTTCCAAATACCAATGTTCTTGAGCTCCGGTCTTAAGTTGCCCCTCCAGTTTATGAGAGCTGTTTTCTATACCCCTGCGGGTATCACCTCTATGAATCACCCTTGGAGGATGTAGGAGTTTATTCTGTTCTATGGCTTCTTCCAGAGTTACAATACCCGGCAGCTCCTGCAATTCGATCGATATTAATTTTTCAGCTTGCTTAGCAGTGGTTTCATCAACCGCCGCTATTAGACAAATTGCTTGACCTATAAAGTTCACTTCGTCCTCAGCCAATACCGGTTCGTCT
>JAOTYN010000262.1 GCA_029861825.1 Cyclobacteriaceae bacterium | reverse complement strand
TTAAAGCCTGGCACTCCATAGCAAAACCCTCACGATATCGGGGATGGTAGTAGCGGGAGGCTCCCCTGAAGCCCAGCATGGGATTGGATTCATGAGGCTCGAAATAGCGCCCCCCCACTAGGTTGGCGTATTCATTGGTTTTGAAATCGCTGGTGCGTACGATCACTTCCCGTGGATAAAAGGCTGCCGCAATGGTGGCTATGCCTTCCGCCAACTTTTGCACAAAATATTCTTCTTTACGAGGATGATTAACACACAGATCCTCAATAATGGTTCGAGCCTCAGCATCTTCTACCTGCTCAAAATATTTCAGGGCCAACGGATGTACCCGTACGCTGTTATTGATGACAAACTCCAGCCGCATCAAACCTACACCCTGAGCCGGAAAGGCTGCCAGCCGAAAGGCTTGCTGGGGATCACCCAATATCAACAGCGGTTTGGTGCGGGGTTGTGGCAAGGAGCCAATGTCTACCGTTTGTTCCTCCCACTGCAGATAGCCGTCGTATATCATTCCGGTACTGCCTTGGGCACAGGAGACCGTCACCTGCTGATTGTCATTCAATACTTGGGAGGCGTTGCCGGTGCCTACCACCGCCACCGTTCCCAATTCTCGCGCCACAATAGCGGCATGACTGGTACGTCCCCCCTGATCGGTTATAATGGCCCCCACCTTCCTTAGAATAGGATCCCAATCCGGATTGGTAATGGTGGTCACCAAAATATCACCTTGCTGCAGTTTTGAAGCTTCCCGGGGACTGTGTAACACCTTAACCTGGCCCTTGGCAATGCGATTGCCCAGGCCGCTGCCACGGCAGAGTTCTTGGCCTTTTTCCAGCAACTTGTAGGCAACCAATTGCGCGGAGGGGTCTTTTTGGCTGTAAACCGTTTCCGGGCGGGCCTGCAAAATAAATAGTTCCTGGCTCAAGCCGTCTTTGGCCCATTCGATGTCCATGGGCCTGCCATAATGTTTTTCAATAATGCCCGCCCACTGTGCCAGGGTGACCACTTCATCATCGGTCAACACAAACTGCTGTTGCTTTTTCAAGGGAGTATCCACATTGACCAATCCCTGCTCCGGCGCAGGTGCATACTGCATGGTTTTGTTCTTACTACCCAGTTTCCGTTGAATGATAGGGTATTTACCCTGTTCTAATGAGGGTTTAAAGACATAAAACTCATCGGGGTTAACGGTTCCCTGTACGATATTTTCACCTATACCCCATACCCCGGCCACATGAATGATCTCTTCATGTCCGCTTTCAGGATCAAGGGTGAAGATCACTCCTGAGCAGCCGGTATCAGCTCTTACCATCAACTGTACTCCAACCGAAAGCGCTACCATCATATGATCGAATCCCAAATCCTGACGGTATTTAATAGCCCTGTCAGTAAACAGGGAAGCGAAACATTTCCGACAGGCCGCTATTAACTCTGACTCAAGGGAGATATTCAGAAAGGTCTCCTGCTGACCGGCAAAGCTGGCCTCCGGAAGGTCCTCCGCAGTAGCGCTGCTCCTGGCGGCTACGGTTAAACCAGCGCCGTATTGATCGGTCAATTGTTTATAGCCATGGCCAATAGCCTCTTCCAAGGCGGGCGGCATCTCTGCCTGCAGAAACAGGGCTCGTATGGACGATCCTACCTGGCTGAGATTGGAAAATTTATCGGTGTCCAGCTGCAGTAGATATTCCCTGAGCGGGGTCTTCAGTTGATTATAGTTCAGAAACTCCCGGTAAGCCTGGGCAGTAGTAGCAAATCCATCCGGCACGTTGATGCCGGACGATCTAAGGTTCTGATACATCTCACCCAGGGAGGCATTTTTGCCGCCTACCAGGGCCAGGTCCCTTAGACCCAGCTTCTTGAATGGTTTGATATAGTCCGTGGTTGTGTGCATTGGCCTCCCCCTTTATCCCCCTCCAAGAGGGGGAGATTGAATTTACAATATGAATCGCCCCTCCACAGGGGGAGATTGAGTTATAATATGAATCGCCCCTCCACAGGGGGAGATTGAGTTATAATATGAATCGCCCCTCCACAGGGGGAGATTGAGTTATAATATGAATCGCCCCTCCACAGAGAGAGATTGAGTTATAATATGAATCGCCCCTCCACAGAGGGAGATTGAGTTACAATATGAATCGCCCCTCTACAGGGGGAGATTGCATTTAAAATGTGGAGTTATGAATTACGAAATAAGAATTAAAAACTTCCTAAATCTTAAATCATCAATCTTAAATCGTCAATCTACTAGCCTTTTCCCTTCAGCATTCTGTGCCAGTAGAACCAGGGTAGAATGTACTTCTTCAGGATCCACATGCTCCATCTGGATTTGGAAGTATCAATGGGTAATGAAGGAGTGGCCTTGTTCTCATAGTTAAATTCCGCCAGCAGCATTTTACCGTATCCGGTTACTATAGGACAAGATGAATAACCATCGTAGCCTGCTGCGCCGTTGAGCGGGTGCTTCTTCATCAGGCTCATAAGGTTGTTCACCACAATGGGAGCTTGCTTGCGCACGGCGGCGCCCGTTTTGGCATTGGGAGTACCGGCTACATCTCCCAGAGAGAAGACATTAGGATAACGCACATGCTGCAAGGAGTTCTTGTCTACATCCACCCAACCATAAGGGTCGTCTGCCTTGGCAAGCGGACTGCTTTTAATAAAGTCCGGAGCGCTTTGTGGGGGGGCCAAGTGAATCATTTCATAAGGAATTACCACTTTATCGGTGCCCTCCAGTCGCATGCCGATATTCTTATCGATGTCCTCTTCAGTGAGTTGGCGTCCTTCCAGATTGGTTACTTGATATACTGCTTCCCTTTGCACAGGTCGGATTTCCACCAGTTTGTGTAAGAATCTTGCAAAAATCTTGCGGTCTTTGATAATGCCCTCCAGGAACTTCTTGAATGGCTGTACCCCAAAAATCACTGATCCGGGGGTGGCGAAGATCACATTAGTCTTATCTCTTACCCCTTGCTTGCGGAAATAATGCTCCGCCAGGTACATAATCTTTTGGGGTGCACCTCCACATTTTATGGGAGTGTGTGGCTGGGTAAATAAGGCATTTCCCCCTTTGAAGTTCTGCAACAATTCCCAGGTATATTTCACATATCGTTTGTCGTAATTAGTGGTCACACCACCTTTTCCAATACTTTCCTTCAGGCCGGGAATGGCCTTCCAGTCGTATTGAACACCTACTGCTACTACCAGATAATCATACTTCAGGCTGCTGCCGTCCCGGGTTTTGACCAGGTTATGCTTGGCATCAATTTCTTGGGCATAATCTTTAATCCAATGAGCCCCTTTGGGAATGAATTTTTGCTCTTTTTTTACGGTTGCTGCATAGTCAAACGTGCCGGCACCTACCAAGGTCCAGGCCGGTTGATAGTAATGCTCTTCGGAGGGTTCAATGATTCCCAGTCTCAACGTGGGATCCTTTTTAAGTAACTGGGCGGCTACGGTTATACCAGCAGTGCCTCCACCGATTATTAATACTTGAAATTGTTCCATTTCTCTAGAATTTTGCTAAATGAAAATAAATAGACCAGCCTTACCAATGACCTGAATCATGGTGGGGACTTTCATTTCTCAGTCTTGTTTTCCGGCTGCAAATAAGGCTGCAGTACCTGTTTCAATTGAAAGGCCTGCATAACGCCAGATTGACGCCATTTCATCTCACCATCCTGAAAGATCATGAGTGTGGGTACACCCTGGATTTGATATTGACGGGCGATATCGGGGTTCCGGTCCACATCGATCTTAATGATCCTTACCTGTTCCCCTACTTCCGATTTCAGTTGCTGCAAGATAGGCGGCATCATTTTACAGGGGCCGCACCACTCCGCAGAGAAGTCGATCAGAACGGGGGTTTTGCTGTTAATAAGCGCCGAAAATTTACTGTTCTGAGCTTCCATGACAGGTTGAATTAATGAGGTAGTTTATCCCTGATCATTCCGTAAGTTAAGGTCCCCACCAGAGCACTGGCAATTACTACCAGAAACACCCCAATGCCGTGACCCAGAAGGGCAAACATAGGACCCGGGCAGGCACCGGTCATGGCCCAGCCCAACCCGAAAATGGTTCCTCCGATCAGGTAACGGGCAACGCTCATGTTTTTGGGTGCAAAGGTGATTTCCGTGCCCTCAATGGACTTAAGGTGCCGGCGTTTGATCACCTGTATAAAAACGATCCCCAATATTATGGCCGAACCAATAATGCCGTACATATGGAAGGAATCAAATTTGAACATCTCGTAGATACGGTACCAGGATATTACTTCCGATTTACTTAGGACGATCCCGAATATCACTCCTAGTATTAAGAACTTTAGATATTTCATAGCGCTTCGTTAACCAAGTAAATATGGAAGAACAAAATAAGTCACCAGCAGGCCTCCGATAAAGAATCCTACCACCGCAATCATGGACGGTATCTGCAGATTACTGATACCGCTGATGGCATGTCCCGAAGTACAGCCGCCAGCGTAGCGAGCTCCAAATCCCACCAGGAATCCTCCTCCTACCAGCATAACCAGACCTTTAAGGGTAAACAGCCGCTCCCAGCTGAACAGGGCGCTGGGGACGAATTCCCCACCGGGGTCTGCTAATCCCAACCCTTGGAGATCGCTGACGGTGTTGCTCGCCAGGTCCACTCCAGGATCTAAAGTCAAATAATTATGGGCGATAGCTCCCCCTATGATGGCTCCCAATATGAACACCAGGTTCCAGATCTGTTTAGTCCAGTCAAAATCGAAGAAACTGGCCACTTTTCCGGCGCCTCCAATGGTGCACATGGTGCGAAGGTTAGCAGATACTCCAAAGCTTCTGCCAAAGTATAACAAACCCAGCATGATCAGGGCAATTGCGGGACCACCCACATACCATGGCCAGGGTTGACTAATGAATTCTATCATTGTGATTTGTAGTTAAGTTTGGTTGCTAAAATTTATTTCTGATAGGTTAATATAGGATGAAAGGCGTGGTTTACCATTTTCTTAGTAGTGCTTCTTTTGACTATTCGGCTGATATTCGAGTGATTATGGGTGCCCATAGCAATTAGATCTATTTTAAAATCCTGGGCAAAATCCAGTATGCCCTGCGCAATATCTTTAGCGCAATAAACATGCTTTTCTGTCTGCTCTAACTGATGCAATCCGATGTACTCATCCATCTGCTGCAGTGTAGCCCGGGTTGGGCTGAAATTCGTAGGAGTATTGATCCGCAGCAAATGCAGTGTGGCACCAAAGGACCCTTGAATTTCCTTAATGATATCCAGTTGTTCCTGAGCGATCCACTCGTAACTTCCCGCCAGAATAATATCTTTGAAATTGATGTCGGAGCGATCGCATTTTAAGGTGAGCACAGGCACCGGTGATTTTTGTACGATCTTGCCGGCCACCGATCCTGCGATAAGTTCTTTAGCACCGTGAGCACCGTGAGTGCCCATTACCACCAAGTCAATCTGCTCTCTGTCGATAAATCGGGAAATTTTATCATCTAATCGCCCAATCTCTACCACACCCTGAACCGGAAGGTCGGCCTTTTGAGCCCAGCACTCCATGCTTCTAAGGTCTTCCTGCTGGTGATCCTCCAGATCGGAGCTGTCAAAGTCACGGTCTCTTATGAATTTGCCTTCTTTATCGAAAACTGCTTCCCCCGGAGTACTCACCACCTTCAGGGCATGTATTTTACTCCCACTTACCTGGGCCAGCTTTGCCGCCAGATTCAGGGCAAAGTCGGATAGATCCGAAAAGTCAGTGGGCACCAGGATATTTTTCATTTTTATATGTTTTGAATAATTGATTAGCATACAATTAGGGTATCAAACATGACACCCTAATTGAATTTGAAACTACATCTCAATATGTGTCATAAAAGTAGTAACGGCTTCGCTGAGGTCCAGTACATGAGCTTGTGGCAAAGCGGCCTCCAATATGCTGAATCCAGCAGCTGACCGATAACCGCCCGCACAATGAACTATGATAGGCTTGTCCTGAGGCACTTCCGATACCCGTTGCCGAAGTTCCGGTAACGGAATGTTAATGGCGTGATCGAAGTACCGGCCGTCTCTTACTTCAGAGGGGTTTCTCAAGTCGACCACCGTGAACTTACGGGGATTTTCTTTGAAGACCTCCAAGTCCAGAATGCTACTGATGGGTTCGAAATGGCCATCGGTGATCAACAA
>JAOTYN010000261.1 GCA_029861825.1 Cyclobacteriaceae bacterium | reverse complement strand
CGGATATCCCCTTCAACTCTAAGGCCGGTTTCAAGATTGGGCATAAACCGAAATTGACCATTACTTATTCCTTTTAAAAGTGTCCCATAACTTGCTTGATAAGTGCCCACTTCCGGTTTCGATTGGCTGAAATTGCCCCCAAGCAAAAGGTCGGCGATCCCGTCCCCGGTGAAGTCCTCCACAACTATGGCATAAACCGGTGAAAGCTGCGCTCGGGCGGGCAATTTTTCAAACGCAAACTGCTTGCCCTCATTATAATAAATCCCACTAGCCAGATTGAAAACCTGAGACACGTGTCCTTTTGCCAACAGCTCGGGAGGAAACAGGACTGACATTTCTTCGTGCTTGTAATCATTAAAACTGGAATAACGTTGCGCAATGGAGGGGAGTTGGGAGGCTAGTTCTTTTAACTGCACAAAAGGATACTCTTTTCCGCCTATGTACATGGAGATAATTTGTTCAAATGTTCCGTTGTTGTCAAAATCGTTTACTTGAAGACTAATTGGTTCTTCAGCGGAAGCGTGAAACCGACTGTTCAGTCCATGATTCCCCACCACTAAGTCCACTCTGCCGTCTTGATTGAGATCAGCGGCCTCTACGGTATGATACCATCCGTGGGAGTTATCAAGGCCCCATTGTTCCGACACATCCGACATTACTCCCGATGATATCTGGAAAACTTTAATGGGCATCCACTGGCCCACCACTATCAGCTCTTTGTTACCATCCCCATCCAAGTCCGCCAAGGTGGCATCGGTTACCAAGCCCAGCTGTTTCAGCAGTTCAAAGGACTGATCGGTAAAGTTGCCGATCCCGTCGTTTTTCAGCAAATAAGAATCACAGGGTACTCCATAATAGAAAGGTACCGATCTGCCGCCAACAAATAGATCCAGGTCCCCGTCGTGGTCATAGTCCCAGGGAATAACCACACTAGTGGCTTCATATCCTTTGTTGGGTAACTTTTGTCCACTGTGGACAAATCCCCCTTGGCCATCACCCAGGTACAACCGGTCGTTCAGCCAAACAGAGATAGAACTGAATTCACTGCCCCCGGAAGTCACGTAAAGATCCTGATTGCCATCCCCATTGGCATCGAAAAAGGCGCAGTCCAAGTCTTCGCTTTGCGCATGTTCCGTGAACTGGTCATGTGATCGGAAACCGCCTGCCTCTGACTGTACGAACAAGCGCCCCGGCTGTTGGTGAGCCCCTCCGATGTACACATCATCCTGCCCATCGTTGTTGACGTCACCTTTACAAAGGCAGGGTCCTTCAGTGGAGTTCATATGGTACAGCAAGCGATCCTTGTCAAAATCAATGTAGTCGTTCTCCTGGTGATTAAAGGCCAGTGTTGTATCGGAGTAATTCCTAAATAGGGCTGCTTTGAGCTTTTTAGCCATTGCTTTACGAGGAACTCCATCGGCTTCACTTAATTCCAATACCTGATTAACCTCCACGCTGTATAACTTGCTGGATAGGCCGCTGGGCCAGATAACCAGAACACTGTCGACTTGCTGCTTTTCCCCAACCCCAAATATTAACTTATAATCTACCGTGGACTCAAACCCTCTCATGGGGTTCAATTCTTGGTACAGAACCTGATCATCAATGTAAAGGCTGATCTTAGCGCCAACCGCCTTGGAGTTTTGGCCCAGGCCTGACAGGTTCATGGCAAGGTAATTTCTTTGTGGGAACAACTGCCGAGACTTGTTTTCATAGATCATGGAAGGCATATTTATGTTGTTCACCACCAGATCCAAGTCACCGTCATTGTCCAGGTCACCATAAGCAGATCCATTGGAAAAAGTGGGCTCTTGCATACCCCAGGATAGTGCTTTGTTGGAAAAGGTCAAATCGCCATTATTGTGCAAAACATAATTGGGGATTGCTTCTGATGGCATTTTGTCAATCATAAGTTCGATGGTATTATCACTGGAACGAATGATGTCCCGAATTCTGCTGCCGTCACTCATAAAGGATAAGTAATCCAGATCAAGCAGATCTTTATAAATACCGTTAGAGACGAAGATATCCTTGTACCCATCGTTATCCATATCGAATATCAACGATGACCAGCTCCAGTCGGTGGCCGCTACGCCAGCATACCTTCCTATCTCGCTAAAAGTACCATCGCCGTTATTTAGCTGCAGTACATTGCGGCCGAACTGATTGTAGTACCCTTTACTTTGTGCATTTTTTTGCTCACGCCAGGACTCAAAGAATGTTTTGGTTACCTGCCGATCTCTTCTTTCGGGCAGCATCTCCGTTACAAAATACTCAGGCAGACCATCATTATTAATATCCGCCAGATCGGCGCCCATTGACCCCATAGAAATCTCTTTTACATAAGCTTCCAGCTGATCTTCAAAGGTCCCGTTCTGTTGGTTGATGTATAAGTAGTCTTTCTCAAAAAAATCGTTGGATATATAAATGTCCGGCCAGCCGTCATCATTGATATCCCCCACGGTAGCACCCAGTCCAAAGCCGATTTCGCTAGAGTAGATGCCGGATTCTCTGGTGATATCCTGAAAATGACCGTTGTCATTCCTGTACAGTTTGTTAGCGCCCAAGGAATCAGGCTCCAGCCGCTTGTCCTGGGTAACCGTAAAAGAGCCGATAGACTTAATAGCATTATTGAGCAAATAGCAGTCCAGGTCGCCGTCTTGGTCAAAGTCAAAAAAAGCGGCGTGAACGGAGAGTCCTATATTATCCAGCCCGTATGATGCTGCTTGTTCGGAAAAGGTCAGATCACCATTGTTTATGAACAGCTCATTATAGCGCGTCTCTCCTCTAGGAGGGCCTGATTTGCACACATAGATGTCCAGTAGGCCGTCCGAATTAATATCTATCAGACTAACCCCGGTATTCCAGTCGGTGGACCGTTCGAGATTGGCGCTGGCGGTGATGTCTTCAAATTTTAAATCCCCTTTATTCAAGTACAATTTATTGGAGACCATATTGCCGCAAAGGAATATATCGGCCAGACCATCATTGTTGAAATCACCTATGCCCACTCCACCTCCATTATAAAAGTTTTTAAAGGTGTAGGGGTTTAGACCTTCGGTGTATTGTAGAGAGTTGATGAACTCGATACCTGTAAGTTCTGAAGGCTTCGGAACGAACAATTGGATTTCTTCAGACGGATCTGAACAACTAGTAAAAAGTACTAACCCCAGTAAAGTGGTCAGGAGTAAATTCTTCATAACCAGATACCACATTCACAAACCTTGCAAATATAAAAAAGCAAGCGGGTTACCACTTGCTTTTTTATAAACGAAATTTAATTATTTACCTAGTATCCAGGATTTTGGTTTAGTGCCGCAGAGGCATCAATTGCAGGCTGCGGAATAGGGAATACCAAATATTTGGAACCGGCTTGAGTATAGCCATCTTTCTCCCACCAGGCATCTCCCCACTTGCCAAACCGGATCTGATCTTGACGACGGGTTAGTTCAGCAAACATTTCACGACCGCGCTCGTCAAACAGGTTATCCTCTGTTAGAGTCGCATAGGGATCTACACCCGCTCGAACCCGTATTTGATTAACAAGATCCAGGGCACCGGCAGCATCACCTGTTCTAAACAAAGCTTCTGCCTTAGCCAGCATGATATCAGCCAGTCGGAAAATAACGAAGTCATTGGAAGCGTTTTCTGTTCCTCCCACCGAATATTCATATTTACCTATTCTGGCACCACCCTGTCTCCAGAAATTAGGGAAAATCTCGTTAAGTTGAGGGGTGAAATTCAAGCGCGTTCCGTCAGGATCTGGAGCGGCAGATGTTTCTCCTTCAAAGGCGGGGTCTTCGGTGGGACTTCCGTCCAAATTGAATTGAGGTCCTACCAGGAAGTTGGAAAGTCGCGCATCCTGAGTTCCCACACCGTTAGGCGTTTTATCATCTGCTGGATCAAAATCTGCCAGTCCTCTCCATGCAGGACCTTGTGGTCCAGGATTGCTTGCAGCATCTATATAGGAATTATAAAATTCCTCAACCACGGAATACCCGTTCCAAGGTTGGAATGTGAAGTTATAGGTATTCTGATTGGCGTAATGCAAGGTCATGGGAGCCCAGATAAAACCTCCTGCAAATACCTTGTCATAAGGAATTACAAAGATGTTTTCAGGGGAGTTTTCATTGTTAATAACAAAGTTATCCCTGTAGGTAGGGGACAATGAGTAACCCGTTGCTATGACGGCGTCAGCATCCGCTATCACCTTTTCCCACTGTGGGGTACCGGTGTAGGTTTCAGCATTCAGGTACAGCTTGGTCCTTAATGCTAAAGCGGTGGCCTGATTCATTCTCCCGTATGCAGCACCGCCAACGGTGGTGGTTAACAAAGGAATAATATCATTCAACTCACTTTCGATGAAGTTGTAAACTGCTTGTCGACCAGCTTGGAAATCCGAGTTATTGGCTGGAGGCGTTTCATCCGTAAAATCAATGGATAAAGGAACATTTCCAAAAGCATCCAGGGCCCAGAAGTACCATAAGGCCCTAACACCTCTTAATTCTCCTATAAAGGCATCGGCATCAGGATTGCCTGAAGCTTTCAACTCCTCAAACTGGAATATCAACCGGTTGGTGGTACTAATACCCCCATAGATGGTATTCCAAGCGTTATTGAAAAATCCATTATCTGGGGTAAACTGATGCCGGTGGATCTCAATCAACACCCCACCATCAAACCAGTCACCACCTTTGGTGCCAACTACCAATTCATCGCTGGCCAACTCACTACAAGACCAAACATTGGCGTGTCCTCCCATAGGGCTCAAAGCAGAATAAGCTGATCCTAAAGCCGCGATGAACTCATCATCGGATTGGAAAAAGTTTTCAGCAGTTACTTGGCTGAAAACTTCTTCATCCAAGTCTGTACATCCAGGGGCAACAAACATCAACCCTAATGATAGAATTGAAAAGTGCTTAATAATATTTATAAATTTTCTCATAATTCTAAGAAGTAATATCAGTTAAAATCCTAGGCTAACACCGATGGTAAAGGTCCTGGTAGTGAAGAAGGTATTTCTTCTTTCAATACCTGGAGATAACGCGTCATCATCATCCTCCTCTTCTTCCCCAGAATCAACATACCTGACTTCTGGATCGATACCCGTGTAATCCGTAATGGTGAACAGATTTTGACCGGCAGCGTAAACTCTAATATTTCTAAAAGTGCTGCTACCAGACATGTCGAAATTATAACCTATAGACATGTTGTCCAATTTAAAGAAACTAGCGTCCTCCACGTGAATACTGTTTACTACAGCCTTTTGCACATCAGGGTTGAAAAACTTGGTGTTAACCACATTCCAGTTACCCACAGTGGTGGATTCAGTGTTTTCATAGAATCCACGGTAGCTGTTCAGCAGATCATGTCCAAAGGAACCTCTGAAGAATAAAGAAGCATCCCATCGTTGACCTATAGAGAAGGAGTTGTTCCAACCAAGGGTAAAGTCTGGAAGCCCGTTGCCAATCACCGCTCGGTCATCGTCACAATCACATACGGTACCGTCACCGTTCAGATCTGTGAATATGGGTACTCCATCAGCATCCACCGAGGATCCGTCCCAAACAGGACCCCAAAGATCACCTAAAGGTTCCCCTTCTTTTACTCTCACCGTTTCTGTATCGTTCTGTCCGGGAGATCCGAAGTTAGCCCTGAACAGTACACCACCTTCACCGAACGATAGATCACCGGAAGTTAAACTTTTAATTTCGGTATTGAAGGTTGAGAAGTTTAAACCGGTTTCCCAAAACACATTCTCAGTATTTACAGCACTCCAGGTAACGGCAAATTCGAATCCATTACTCTTTAATTCACCAATATTAACATTGGTAACGCTGAATAAGTTTGGTGGCACCGGAACATTTACCGGAAGGATCATATCGGTTATATTACGAATGTAATAATCCATAGTACCGTTCACTCTTCCTTCAAACAGTGAGAAATCCAATCCGAAATCTACTTCATCTTTGGTTTCCCAAGCCAGGTCAGGGTTAGCGTTACTTACTGGTCCGAAACTGGGAACATAGTTACCATTAAAGAAGAAGTTTCCGGTAGGGCCAAATCTTTGCAGTGAGATATAAGATTCTCCAGGTATAGCTCCTGTGCGACCATAACTGGCCCGGAACTTTAAGTCTTCAACCACACCTAGGTTGGTCAAATTGGTGATGTTAACGGCGGCACTA
>JAOTYN010000260.1 GCA_029861825.1 Cyclobacteriaceae bacterium | reverse complement strand
GTGATAATCCAGGCCCCATTTAAGGCTCCCGGCTTTCCTGCATCGACCCGGGTCCATCTGGTATCTCCTAAGGTCAACTGATCAGAATTTTCCTGACTGGCGGCAGTGGGCAGTAATTGTTTCTGCAGTACTTCAGCGAAAGTGCTGAACTCATAGGTATAGCTAATAGTTCCATCCTGCAGGTTCCAGGCCCCGCCCATGGTGCCCACAAAATTCTTTTGCTCAATGCTGTATTCAGTAAATGACCAGAATCCATCGGTTAAGATCAAAATAACCTGGTGAGAAGCTTCACTGCCTTGTCGTTCCCAGGCGCCTAACATAGATTGGGATTGTCCGTTTAAAAAAAGGCTGGTTGAAATTAGTAATAGAGTGATTAGTGTTTTCATGTATACTGTTTATTCTTTGTTGAAGGCGTCTTTTGGATCAGGGACCCAGTGGTCCCGGCCACCCGCCAAGGGGTCGTTAAAGGTAGTGGGAATAGTTCCATTCTCGGTACGTTCTTTCCAGGTAATTTGTTCTTGGCCATTATCCCGGCGCTCCATGGTTATGCATTCTTCTACAGGACAAACCAGCGAACAGAGGTTACAACCCACACAATTTTCTTCAATAATATAGGGAATCCTGCTTTTTTCAGAAAGACCTATGGCCTGATGGGCCCCGTCTTCGCAAGCCGTATAACACAGCTGGCACTCAATGCACTTTTCCTGATGGATTTCTGCTACAATCTTGTATTTCAAATTCAAGTTCTCCCAAGAGGTTACATTGCCCAAGGCTTTACCTACCATTTCATTCACGGTTTGAAATCCTTTGTCTTTCATATATTGCTGTAATCCGCTCTCAAGGTCTCGTACAATACCAAACCCGTAGTGCATTACCGCAGTACACACCTGCACATTAGTGGCACCTAGCAGCAGGTACTCTACCACGTCACGCCAGTTCTCAATACCGCCAATACCACTGATCGGCAACCGGCCGTATTCCAGTTGAGCACAGTTCTTTACCATATTTTGTGCAATGGGTTTTACCGCCGGTCCACAATACCCGCCATTAGTACTTTTGCCGTCAACAATGGGGTAGGGCACCATCTGATCAATATCCACTCCCACTAAGCTTTGAATGGTATTGATCAACGAAATAGCATCGGCCTTTCCTTTGTGAGCTGCCAGGGCTGGCTCTGTAATGTCGGTAATATTGGGAGTTAGTTTAACAATAACCGGAGTATGAGCCACCTCTTTTACCCAGCTGGTAATAGTCTCCAGAACATTAGGCTCCTGTCCTACAGCTGAGCCCATACCTCTTTCACACATTCCATGGGGACATCCGAAGTTCAATTCCAAGCCATCTGCACCAGCATTTTCCACATCCTTGACAATCTGATGCCACTCCTCGCGCGACTCTACCATAAGCGATGCTATTACCGCATGCTCCGGAAAGTATTTCTTTACCTCTTCGATTTCCTTCAAATTATCTTTCAGAGGACGATCGGTGATCAGCTCAATATTATTGAAGCCCATCATGCGAATGTCCCTGTAGTTAACCGCCCCGTACCGGCTGGACACGTTAACCACCGGTACTCCTAATGTTTTCCAAACCGCACCACCCCATCCCTGGTCAAAGGCCTTCATTACCTGGTATCCGGAGTTAGTCGGCGGGGCCGAAGCCAACCAAAAAGGATTTGGTGATGAGATTCCCCCTAGGTTTACAGAAAGATCAGCCATTTTATCCTTGGTTTTCAGTTAAATATTGATGTATCCCCCGGGCAGCCACTTTAGCCTCTGCCACTGCGTTAACCACTTCCTTTCCGCCGTTCATAGCGTCTCCACCTGTAAAATACCGGGCATTATGGGTTTGTCCCAGGTCGTTGACCGTTAGGATACGGCCAGAAGGATCTGTTTGTATACCGGGGATCAGCTGTACCAGGGCTTTTTGCTTGTTTTGCCCGGTAGCCTTGATCACCATGTCACAGTCAATTGTGTAATCGCTTCCCGGAATGGTCTCTAATTTCTTGTCTATTGTCCTGGTCTCAATAAAGAGCACGCCGACTACTTTTTCCTCTCCCAAAATGGCCAGAGGAGTGACGTTCCACAACCCTACGGCTCCTACGGATTTAGCCAGTTCATATTCAAACTCATAAGCCCTCATTTCGTCCTTGCTTCGACGATAAGCCAAAACCACCTGCTCCGCTCCTAATCGGCAAGCCTCTGAGGCTGCGTCCATAGCGGTATTACCACCCCCTAACACCACCACCTTTTTTCCCACCATAGCCTTGTGCTGCAAGGTCTTCAGCATCTCAATGAATTCCACTGCGCCCCAGCATCCATCTAAAGATTCGCCCTCCAGTTGTAGTTCTCGTGTGGAACCTAAACCAATACCCAGAAATACCGCATCAAATGCCCGGTCTAATTGTTCGAAATCCTCTGCAGCTTGCAGCGGATGCTGGTATTTTATATGGAAACCAAATTGTTTTTGTAAATACTCTACCTCTTCTAAAACCGTATCATTTAAGATCTTATAGGGCGCTACTCCGTACAGGGCTAATCCTGATGGCAGTTCTTTGGCCTCATATACCGTTACCATACACCCCAACAGAGCAAGTTCACAGGCCGCGGAGATACCAGCGGGTCCGGCTCCCACCACTGCCACTTTTTTGCCATTGTCCAGTGCTTTTTCAAATAGGTGTTTGTTGCGGTTAATCGCAACACTGCTGGCATAACTTTGCAGTCTGCCAATTTCTATCGGTTTAACTTCTTGGTGGTTGTATACACAGGCTCCTTCACACAGTACCTCTGTGGGGCATACTTTTCCGCAAATGTTTCCCAGCCAATTGGATTCGTATATGGTTTTTGCAGCACCACTTAAATTATTGGTATTTATCTGCCTAATAAACAATGGGATATCTATTTCAGTAGGACAGGCATTTATACAGGGTGCATCATGACAAAATAAGCAGCGACTGCTTTCATAATGAGCTTGCGTGGCATTCATAATGGGATGCAACTGCTCAAAGTTTTCCTCAAATTCTTGAGGGTTGGCAGGACGTTTGAAATCGGTCATGGACTACCTAGAGTTCTGTTAGTTTTTCGTAGGTTTCTGGACGTCGGTCCCGGAAGAATTGCCATACCGATCTTACCTCGTCGATCATATCCAGATCGAATTCAGCTACTAAAAGTTCGTCTTTATCTTCTGAGGCTTCTGCAAATATTTGTCCTCTAGGATCTACGAAGTAAGAAGTCCCGTAGAATTTACCCAGGTCCCAGGGTGATTCCGTACCTACACGGTTAATACAACCCATAAAATAACCGTTGGCTGCGGCATGCGCAGGCTGTTCCAATTTCCAGAGATATTGCGAAAGACCCGAAACGGTAGCAGAAGGATTATAAACGATTTCAGCCCCGTTTAGACCTAATACTCTGGCACCATCGGGAAAATGGCGATCATAGCATATGTACACTCCAATCTTGGCATACCGGGTCTCAAATACCGGGTAGCCCAAATTACCGGGCTTGAAAAAATACTTTTCCCAAAACCCCGAAGTATGAGGAATATGATTTTTGCGGTATTTACCCAGATAGCTGCCGTCCGCATCAATTACCGCCGCGGTATTATATAAAACACCGGCCTGCTCTTTTTCATAGATGGGGACGATCATCACCATTTGGTATTTTTTTGCATATTTCTGCATCAGTTCAACCGTGGGACCAGGCACTGATTCGGCGGTAGCAAACCATTTGGAGTCCTGGCTGGGACAGAAATACGGGGTATTAAAGATCTCCTGCAGGCAAAGGATCTGTACTCCTTGCTTACCGGCTTCCTCAATATAGGGAATATGCTTTTCCAGCATTGCTTGCTTTATGTCTTCAATAGAACCCTCTCCCTCGGTTATGGGTAGGCTCATTTGGATTAGTCCTGATTTTACAATTCGGGGCATATCTAAATTACTTTACTGATAGTTCCTCTTTTAATAAATTTTCCCATTCCTGGTGTTACCTTCAACTCGCCGTTGGCCACAGCTACCTGACCTCTTAAGATCACCGTTTCGCATTTTCCTTTTACTTTCCATCCTTCATAGGCGGAATAATCGCAGCGATGATGATGGTTATCTGCAGAGATCACGTGCTCTTTCTGGGGATCGAATATTACAATGTCGGCATCGGAGCCAGCTGCCAGACAACCTTTACGCGGATACATACCAAAGATCTTTGCAGCATTGGTGGAAGTTATAGCCACATAGGTGTTCAAGCTGATCTTTCCCTGGTGAACCCCTTCAGAAAACAGCAACTCCATACGGTGCTCTAATGCTGGATGACCATTGGGGATCTTTGAGAAGTCCTCTTCACCCATTTTCTTTTGTTCCCAGTTAAATGGGCAATGATCGGTTCCCAACACCTGTACCAATCCCTGATTGATCCCTGCCCATAAGGTTTCCTGATCCTTTTTTTTACGCAGTGGCGGGCTCATAACCCATTTTGCTGATTCGAATCCTTTGTCGTATAGCGAGGCATCTAATAAAAGATATTGAATACAGGTTTCCACAAATACTTTTTGATTCCTGTAAGTAGCCCGTCGCACCGCATTTAAAGCCCCTTCGCAGGTAAGATGAACGATATAGGCTGGTACCCCTGTATAGTGGGCCATATCTGTAAAGCGTCCTGAAGCTTCTGCTTCGGTTATTTCAGGTTGAGAGAGGTAATGATAGAGAGGTGACAAATTGCCTTCCTGACGGTTTTTTGCAATCAAATGATCGATCATGTCCCCATTGGTGGCATGTACGGTTACCATACCTCCCTGTTCTTTGACTTCCTTCATTAACCCTACCATTTGGTTGTCATCGATCATCAATGCTCCCTTATAAGCCATGAAGGTTTTGAAGGAGGTGATTCCTTCTTCATGGATTAGAGATTTTATTTCCGCTTTGGTGGTTTCATTGAAGTCGGTCACCGCCATATGATAGGAGTAGTCGCCGCAGGCTTTGCCCTGCGATTTCTTTTGCCATTCTTCTAGGGCGTCGTAAAGGGTACGTCCCTGTGTCTGCAGGATAAAATCGATCACCATGGTAGTACCTCCATGTAGTGCAGCTGCAGTGCCTGTGGCGTAATCATCACTGGAAAATGTTCCCATAAAGGGCATATCCAGGTGAACGTGAGGGTCAATGCCACCGGGAAAGACCAGTTTACCGCTGGCGTCAATTACCTCATCGGCCTTATAGGATAAGTTCCTACCAACGGCTTGGATCTGTTCTCCGTCAACAAAGAGATCACCTATAAAATCGTCGGCAGCGGTTATAATTCGACCATTCTTGATCAGTAGGGACATGGATAGTTACCAAAGTGATTCAACATTTTGACTTTTCCAATTTACTAATACTTCCGCAGATGTGGCGGATTAGCTGTTGGTAAATTTTGTTACCAGGATACCCACCAAAATGGCTAATACAAACGAAGGCATAAGTTCGGCTACTTGGATGAAATATACGCCTACTTCGGGAAGGCTGGTAGCCCCAAATTTGAATAAGGGCACTGATAGAAATCCAGTGATCATACTGGCAAGAGCACCTGATTCATTGTATTCCTTCCATAAAAGAGATAGTATGATTACCGGACAGAAGGTGGCGGCGATTCCGGACCATCCAAAAATCACAAACCAAAATATGGTTCGGGTAGGGGACAGCACCGAAACCGTCAGCGCTATAAGCAAGGCTACTATGGCCATGCCCAGGGTCACATTGCGTGAATGTCTGGCTAGATTTTTTCTGGGACGCCGGAATATCTTTTGATCAAAATCATGGGTAATAGCGCTGCTGCCTACCACCAGCAGGGAATCAATAGTAGACATAATGGCGGCCAGTACCACCGCAATGTATGTGGCTTCTAATGCTAAGGGTAATAAGCTTTCAACTGACATCGGGAGTACGTTCTGAGCCCCATTCCCCAATACGCCCTGAACGTCTGTTCCCGATTCCGTAAAAAGATAGCGTCCTAATATGCCGATGCAAACGGCAGCTGTATCGGTCAGTACAGTAAAGATCAAGGCCACCCACCTTCCTTTGGTAATTTCACTTTGGTCTTTAATGGACATAAACCGCACAAACACCTGAGGTGACCCCATAAAACCCAACCCGATCACCGCATAGCCAATGATGGTGAAGAGATTATAGGTATTGAACCCTCCGGCACCAAAAATATTGGTCAGTGCAGGGTCAATTTGG
>JAOTYN010000259.1 GCA_029861825.1 Cyclobacteriaceae bacterium | reverse complement strand
AAGGCGCTAAAAGAAATAGCGGTAATCCTCAACAGGATATTAATTTTAAACTGATTATAACCCATGTTTTTCCAGTCTTCTGTAAAGACTGGCTCTAGTCAGCCCTAGCTCCTTGGCGGCCTTTGAAATATTGCCGGAGTTTTTCTTGATGGCTTTTTGAATTAAACTTTTTTCTACCTCCTCCAGATTGAAAGACTCCATAGAGGTATTCTGATTATCGTTCTGAGCATTTAGGAAGAAAAAGTCCTCGGGGGTAAGTATGTTGGACTCGCTCATTATAATGGCTCTTTCTATTCCATGTTGGAGTTCCCTGACGTTGCCCGGCCATGGATAGTCCTGCAGTTTCTTAACCACACTGGAACTCAGTTTAGTTTTAGGTTTTCTGTATTTGTTACAATAGGTCCTTACAAAATGATCGGATAATAGGGGAATGTCTTCGATCCGTTCACGTAAAGCAGGGATGTAGATCTCTACAGTATTGATGCGGTATAACAGGTCCTGTCGAAATGAGTTTTCCTGTACCATATCATAAAGTGGCATGTTGGTGGCACAAATAAGCCTGATATCTACGGACATGGAGGTGTTAGAACCGATACGGGTGATATGTCGGTTCTGAAGCGCCGTGAGCAATTTGGATTGCAGGGGATGACTAAGGTTCCCGATCTCATCCAGAAATAGGGTGCCGGTATTTGCCAATTCGAATCGACCAACACGGTCTTCGCGGGCATCCGTAAAGGCGCCTTTTTTATGTCCAAATAACTCACTTTCAAACAGTGTTTCGGTGATTGCCCCCATATCAACCGAAATGAAAACATTTTCCTTGCGTGCTGACCGATGGTGAATGGCTCGAGCCACCAACTCCTTGCCTGTACCATTCTCGCCCAGAATCAAAACATTGGCATCCGTCTGGGCTACTTTGTCTATAATTGAGAATACATTGCGCATAGCTGCACTCTCTCCAATCATTTCCTTAAACGGCTGGTTGATATCCTCAACCAGTTGTTTCTTTTCCTGCTTTAATTGATGGACCTCCTTGTAGGAGTTCTTAAGGCGCAATGCTGCCGATATGGTGGCGATTAATTTCTCGTTTTGCCAGGGTTTTAAAACAAAATCAGTAGCCCCTTGCTTAAGGGCATTTACGGCCATCTCAACATCGCCAAATGCAGTGATCAGGATTACCACCGCGCTGGGATCCTTTTCTAAAATTTGGTTCAACCAATAGAAGCCCTCCTTCCCACTGGTAATGTCTTTGCTGAAATTCATATCCAACAAAATGATATCATAGGTATCATTGTTCAATAAAAAAGGGATCTTTTTGGGATTCTTTTCGATCAGTACCTCATGTGCATGACGCTTTAGTAAAAGCTTAGCTGCTAGCAACACATCCTCATCGTCGTCGATGATCAGTATTTTTCCTAATTCTTTATCCACTTCTAGAGTTCGTTTGATTTCAATTTGATTTCTTATAGTCCTAAATCTGTGCCAAAACTATACATAGCCTGTATTTGCCCTAAAACGGACAAAATCCACATATTCAGCTAGCATAAAGATAAGAAATTGTTCGATATCGAACAAATTTGTTGCAAAAACGGACAGTTGCAGTTAACCGATTGGCATAAAAAAGGCTTTCCAAAACGCAATATAAGAGGATTCTACATTCTTATTCTTTGATTCGGAAAGCCCTAAAAACAATCAAAAGCTTGAACCAAAATTATCCAAACTATCGTAGCCTTACTATCCCGCTTATTAAGGGATTTTATACAATGGAATCCCTGGGGAGCTCCGAATTCCTCTCGAAATGTTTAATTTTGATTCCCCCTATAAATTAATGAGTGGTTAAATTGAGAAATCTGCTTCTTATATCGCTGGTAATGTTGCTGATTGTGGGCAATGCCTTATCACAAAGCCGAGGGTTCCTGACATACTCGGTGGCAGACGGATTGGCTCAGTCCAATGTAATGGATATTGGTGAAGACCGATCAGGTAATCTATGGCTGGCTACCTTTGGAGGCTTAAGCAAATTCAACGGGATCGACTTTGAAAATTTTGATAAGCATGATGGGCTGGGAAGCAATCGCACTTTTTGTCTGAGTTTTGGACCCCAAGGTACTTTGTGGGTGGGTACCAGTACAGGAATATCCCAATTCGATGGACGTGAATTCACAAACTATCCCCTAAGTAATTTAGGCAATAATCAATGGGTCAGCCACTTGCTAGTGGACAGTAAGGATCAGGTATGGTTTGCAACCACTGCCGGTGGACTTTATCATCTCATGGCCGACAGCACCGTTCAGGACCTGACCTCCGGGTTGCCTGATTTCGGGGTGGTAAGCGGCATCGAAGAAAATGAAGCCGGCCTTTGGGTCAGTACCTATCAGGGATTATATCACATGCCCGCTTTGGAAGGGGCTTTGCAGAAAATAGATCTTCCCGATCAACTAATGGACCTAGATATCAGCGCCATTTTTGCTGACGATCAACAGCGATTATGGCTGGGTACCTCTGATGGATTATACTATTACTATCAACAAAAATTTGACTTTGCCCATTCTTTCCATCAGCCCAGCCAGGATTTTGCCATTTTTACCATTAACAAAGATAAGGAGGGGGCTATTTGGCTGGGCACCACCCATGGAGCCTATAAATTCCAAAAGGGTGTTTGCACTTCCATATCCGCAGCAGAAGGGCTAACCGACAACATCATCTATAAGATACATCGCGACCGCGAAGGTACTTTATGGTTTGGCTCTTTCGGAGGAGGTGTCTTTAAATCATTAGGTGAGTTGTTTACTCACATTGGAAAAAAGAACGGAATGAACTTCGATTATGTCTCGTCTATTAGCAGAGGAAAAGCACATTACTGGTTCGGTTCATACGGCGGGGGAGTTTATAAGTTCATTCCCGGCACTGCAGGCAGGCCCTATCAGGTGGACAACCTATCCGGTGACCAGGGTCTGAGTAATAACTTCGTATTTTCTACGCTGGAAGATGACTCGGGTGTTTTATGGGCAGCCACAGCCTGGGGTCTAAATCGCTATGTAGGGGCTGGCTTTAAGAGTTATTATAAAGAGCAGGGGTTGCCGTCCAATCAGATCTACGCCCTCTTACAAGCCCGTGACGGTTTAATATACGGTGGCACCGCCAATGGCCTTACCCGTTACGATCCCAAAGGAAATCTCCGGTTTCAGAATTATATATTCCAGGGCACCAGTCAAGATAACAGGGTACGTTCCTTATTGGAATTGAGCGACGGGCGCATCTTATTAGGAACACAAGGCGGTCTGAAAGTATTCAATGGTACGGATATTCAGCACTACTTCAAGGCTGATAGCTTGCAGACAGCAAGTATTTCCGCCATTTATCAGGACCAACAGGGAAACCTATGGTGCGGTTTAGTAGACGAAGGTATCATGTACTACCAGCCTGAAACTGGGAAAGCAGTTCATTACACAGAAATGTCCGGGCTTAGCTCTAATATAGTGTATAGCCTGGCTAAGGATAAGCAAAATGCACTTTGGGTGGGAACGCCCAGAGGACTAGACAAGATCACTTTTAACGACGATCTGATCATTGAAGGAGTACGTAACTTTGCCGCAAAAGAAGGATTCTTCGGAATTGAAACCAATACAAACGCGCTGTTGCTGGAGCCCGACGGCTCTATCTGGTTTGGTACAGTATCAGGTGCCTATTTATGTAATCCTCTGAAAGATCAAATAAACGAACTAGAACCCATTACCTTTTTGACTGGGATACAATTGTTTTCTCAGGATGTAGATTGGAGTAAGGAGTCCGCCGGGAATTTAAATGGCCAGTACTTACCGCATGAACCGACCCTCAAGCATAGTCAAAATCATATCACCTTCCAGTTTATCGGGAACAGCCTGAAAAACCCCCAAAAGGTGCGTTATCAGTACAAGTTAGAGAATTTTGATCGCGCCTGGCAACCTGTAACCAGTCGGCAGGAAGCAGTTTATACCAATATCCCTCCCGGCTTCTACGAGTTTAAGGTTAAAGCCTCTAACAACGACGGAGTCTGGAATTCCCAGCCGGTGGTTTATGCTTTTGAAATAGCGCCGCCTTTCTGGAGAACATGGTGGTTTTATACACTGGTTTTGATTGCCGTAGGGGTGCTGGGTAGGTTGTACTATAATTTCAGAGTACAGAAAAAGTTGAGGGCCCTGTTGCAGGTGCAACAGATCAAACTTGAGGAAACTGTGAAGGTGCGGAAGAGGGTGGCCGAAGATTTTCACGATCAGGTAGGTAATCAACTTGCCAGTATTACTGTTCTGGTACAATTAATCCAGGCCAAGATCAATGAGGGTAATAAAGAGATAGATGAATTGTTGCAAAAATTGGGTCAGTTTACCAAAACACTTTTTACAGGTACACGCGATTTTATATGGTCTATTGATCCTAAGAGCGATAATGTCAATGAAATGTTGATCTATATTCGCGATTTTGGCGAAGAGTTGTTTGAGTATTCAGGGATTAACTTTTACGTAGATACCAACGATACTTTCGATACCAATTTGCAGTTGCCCGTAGGCTGGAGCCGTCATGTGGTATTCATTTTTAAGGAGGCCCTTACTAACTCTTTAAAGCATGCTAATTGCAGTAATGTATATCTGAATTTCAACGTTGAGGACCATAATTTCGTATTTGAACTAAAGGACGATGGTCAAGGGCTCAATGGCCATCAGGAATCTGAAAACCAGGGCATGGGTTTGAGAAATATGAAAGAAAGAGCCAAAAAAATCAGCAGTAACATCAGTATTAGCTCCGAAAACGGCGGTGGTACAGTAGTGACTCTAGCCGGGAAAATACCCCAAGATGCGGGATAACAAATTAAGTAAGATTTATGTAGGCTTAGATGAAGGTAATCTTATGAATGAAGATCAGATGAATAGAATTTGTATAATTGAAGATAACGATGTGGTAAGAGAGGGGTTCGCCCTATTGATCGACAGCGTGAATGAATTTGAAGTGGTGGGTACCTATGCTACCTGCGAAGAGGCTATCCGGAAGTTGAAAGACGACCACCCCGATGTGATATTGATGGATATAGAGCTCCCGGGAATTAACGGAATTGAAGGTAGTACCAGAATAAAGAAGTTGCATCCTGATGTCCACATCATTGTAATAACCGTTCACGAAAATTCCGAACTGGTTTTTGAAGCCCTTTGTGCGGGCGCTTGCGGCTACATTACCAAAAACACTGAATATTCTCGCCTTATAGACTCTATAAAAGAGGCAATGAACGGTGGAGCACCTATGAGCAGCAATATCGCCCGCATGGTTGTGGAATCATTCCAAAAAAACCAAAACACTCCGCTTACCAGCCGGGAGACCCAAGTTTTGGAACTACTTTCCAAAGGGAAAAGCTACACGGTGATCGCCGACGAACTGTTTATTCATAAAGAAACGGTTAAATCTCATATAAAGAATATCTACTTTAAACTTCAGGTGCACAGTAAGGCCGAAGCCATCGAGAAAGCCTTAAAGAATAAGTTTATTTAATATTACAGAACTGAATAACCAAACATTTTGGTCCCCTTCTCGGCATTTATGGGTCTTTTCATGAAGGGCTATCTAAACGCCATTTCGTAAATAGATGTCGAAATCTATCAACTAGTCAACATAACACCCCTATTTTACCGCCGTTTTGTGCTGAATTGAGCTGATTGTCTTTAGTAAATACCCCAGAATAGGGGATATTAATTGATGCGCATATAGCTGATTTTGCTTGAATAGTTGGTTAGAATTTACTTAATTTAGCAGAATTCTCATCTGAAATAAATCTATTCAAATACTACAAATGTTAAACTACTTACTTTATGAGACTAAAACTACTCTATTCCACTATTGTGGTTCTCTGTTTAACTATTACACAAGTTATAGGGCAGGGTATTACAGTTAGTGGCAAGGTAACTTCCGCTGAGGATGGTGGGGGCTTACCAGGTGTTAACGTTATTATTAAAGGTACTACCGCTGGAGCGGTTACTGACGTAGAAGGTAACTATAAGCTTAATGCTCCTTCTGGTGATGCAATACTGGTGTTTTCTTTTGTTGGTTATACCAATCAAGAGGTTCCAATACAAGCTCGTACCACCGTTGATGTGGTCTTGGCCCTTGATGTATCACAATTGGAAGAAATTGTGGTCACGGGTTCAGCTGTAGGAAAATCTAAAAAAACCTTAAGCTTTGCAGT
>JAOTYN010000008.1 GCA_029861825.1 Cyclobacteriaceae bacterium | reverse complement strand
TATTCACGATCATTGTTCCTGACCGATATTATATAGTACCCCATGGGTACTCGTTGATTATCTGCATCTGTTCCATCCCAGGTGGCTATCCCCGAGGTGCCTGCGATATGGTTGTTTAGTATGTTTGAAACTAGCACACCCTCACTGTTGTAAATCGAAATGTCGATCACATTGGAAGGTGATTTCATTTTGTAATGTATTTGTACATATTGCGGCCTACCATTGCTCATGGGGCTTATAACTTTAGGGATTATCTGTAAAATTTCCCGGGAGGTTAACTGCAACTGTGAATTTTTCTTTCCTGGAGTAGCAAATCCATTAGTCTCTGAAGCGCTGGCCCAGTTTTGCTGATCATCACTGGCCAGATCGGCCGATATACGTTCCAGGGAAATACCTTGAAGATTAACTAATAATGGGTGGTGCATGGATTTATCATAAATCAGTTGATCGCTAAGATGGTAGGAAGGATCCAACAATACCAATGAACCCTGATGGTCTGGCAGGGATGGCAGGTTCGAGACTTCTATCATTTTGGTAGCGTAACACATAGGATAATGAGATCGTAGAAGGGAGGGACTTTCGGTAAAGACTAGATGATCGCCTGGATAAATCATCAATGGAACGTCGCTCAGGGGATGAGCATCTACCAAGTTATTACCTTGCCAACGGGCCAACATCCAATGTTGTACATTAATGGGTTTTGAAGAGCGATTAAATAATTCGGCGAAGGTGACACCTAAAGGTCTGGGGTTGAATAGAACTTCATTAATGACCAAATCTCCGCTATCAGCACTCATGGGCAAACCCACCGGTACTGCAGGTACATCGTCCATAACAACATTTCCGTTGCAGTCTGCCACCTGGGTCACTTTCAAGTTGTAAATAACCCCTAATTGCATGGTATCATCAAGAAGTATATGGATTTGGGGATTCCTCAAGTCATCCAGTAGTACTTCTTTAACTTCAAGGTGGGGCACTATTTCTACCACAGAATTTACCACACTAGCCCCATCCAAAGACTGATCAAAGGTTATCAAAATGGTGTCGTGGGATATGGCATAGGTGGAAACCACATAAGGGGCCTGCAGGTCAGGATTGTCAGTGGCAATACTGTTGGTTCGTCCCGGTGTTCCCCCACTATCATCTTCACTGACCGTCCAATTATCATCACCGCTACAGGGGTAGTTAAAGTCTATCATTTCCAACGACCACCCACCGTGCTTCTTGAGTTCGCTGTCATACCAATCCAGGTTATAGTCCACAAAATGTATGGACTGCTCAGGAGTGCTCAAGGTAATTTGATCTGCATTGTTGTTGAGTGTAGGCCAAGTCTCTAATTCCAGAACTCTGAGTGGTGGATCGAATGCCTGGCCACCTCCCGTGGGGCATAGTATAAGATACTCCTGGGGTTCCAGCAATAAATTGGGGAGTAATACGGATTTGGTTAAGTCTGAGATGGTCAGGTTCTGTAAACTCAGCAGTTTATGGCTGCGGTTATACAACTCCAAATACTCCTTGTCAGGTTGACCCACCGATGGGTTGGGATCTGCCATGACCTCGGTGATAATCAGGTCGTGAAGCTCAACAGGCTGGGGTAACCGAATTTCAAATTCCCGGTTAAAACTATTGGCATTTCCCCCCAGATCTTCCAATTCCGATCCCTCGAGAATATAAGTGCCTGATTTTAAGTTTTGGGCAAAAACCAGGTGCATCAACCCGGCATGGGGCTGTGATATATTCAGGGGGTTACCAACTCCCAGGAGGAGAAACTGTTCTTTTCGAATATGGGGGGATAATGCTTCGCTAAATTCGACCTGCAGGGAGATGCTGTCGGAAGCACGAATATCTACCAAAGCGGGAGGGATGGAATCCACAAAGGGTGAACCCATGACGTTAACATCATCGAATTGAAATTTGTCCGCCCGGGTAGCCGTATAGGTGCAGCTCAAACCAAAGTAGTTACTGGCAGCTGTGGGTTCTTCTACAGCCGCTCCCATTAAACTGTAGATTGTGGAATCAACTGGCTTGGCCCACAGTTGCCAGAGTTGATCCTCATCGAGGGTTATTCTCAAATGGACATCGGTCTGATTTTGATCCAGATAATGGTTAGGTCCGTCAATGATTTTGACTATTTCCTGCCCTCTCTGTCTGTATAGACTGATCTCGTCTTCGGTTCCCCCAAGCATTACATAGTAACCGTTAAGGTACTCCAGGAGATTTGGCTGATCGCTACTAAGAAATATCTTGCAGAAGTTATTAGCAGATGGATTAAATTCCATAATAACTCGCATTTCCCATTCTCGCGGAGTAACAAAGGCACTCAACGTACTTAAATAGGATGTTCCTGCGCTTTGGGCCTGTAATTGCAGTGTAGCCTGCGGGCTAACCAAGAAGGAATCCACATGACCCAGCCAAAGGGGGTTCAGCAGTAAATCATTGTCTGAAAAATCATCTGCTATCTGGGCACTGGACAGCAGGGGGCACAGCCCCATTAGTAAGGTCACGAAAAATCTCATAGCCAGTCATTAACTTTTTGGTGAATCCGAAAAAGTAGAGAAATGTAGTATCTTTGCAAAACGCACATATTAATAATGGTCATGAAATTAGCCATAGTAGGAGCAACCGGATTGGTGGGTCAGGAAGTGTTGAAGGTGATTGCAGAAAGAAATCTGGACTATGGGGAGTTACTCTTAGTGGCGTCCCCAAGATCGGTAGGAAAAGAAATCCAGTTCAAGGGACAGACGCATCATGTGATTGGCATGGACGAGGCCGTTTCATTGAAGCCCGATGTGGCCATATTTTCAGCAGGGGGAAGTACTTCCCTGGAGTGGGCTCCAAAATTTGCAGAGGCTGGCACTATCGTAATTGATAATTCCTCCGCCTGGCGCATGAGTCCCAAGCACAAGTTGATCGTACCGGAGATCAATGCTAAAATCCTGCGCATTGATGACCGCATCATAGCCAACCCCAACTGCTCTACTATTCAAATGGTATTGGCATTGGCCCCCTTACAGCAGCGCTATGGATTGAAAAGGGTAGTGGTTTCTACTTATCAGTCTGTTACCGGAACCGGTAAAAACGCAGTTGATCAACTTATGGCAGAGCGAGCCGGGCAAAAGGGTAATGGCACGTATCCCTATCCCATTGACCTCAATGTGTTGCCTCATATCGACATTTTCATGGATAATGGCTATACCAAAGAAGAAATGAAAATGGTAAATGAAACTCGAAAGATCCTGCAAGAAGAAAACCTGGGTGTGACCGCCACTACAGTGCGTATTCCGGTAATTGGAGGCCACTCCGAATCCGTTAATGTCGAACTACAGGAGGATTTCGATATTGATGAAGTCAGAAGCTTACTGTCCACGTCGGCGGGTTTGGAAGTTGAGGACGACATTGAGAACCTAAAATACCCCATGCCTCTGCTTGCTCATGGAAAAGACGAAGTATTTGTGGGCAGGCTGCGTCGAGATGAGTCGCAGGCTAACACGCTCAACATGTGGATCGTAGCGGATAACTTGCGCAAAGGAGCAGCAACCAACGCTGTGCAAATTGCCGAGTACATGGTTGAGCATTATCTGGTGTACTAGTAACTAACGCCGTGATGGACATCGACGGCATGCTTCGATCTGATTCCAGAAAATTTATTGAGGACAATCAATATTCAGATCCCGTACAGTTACTTTTAAAAAAGTCGCCCATCGCAGATGTAACCATGGCGGCATTGGTCAGCCAAATTAAAGGACGTAGAATCATCAGCAAGAAGATCCCGGAATGGGTAAGGTACCACGAACTGGTATTTCCCGCTCCCACTTCCATGGAACAGAGCTCTTCCCAGGCCACTGCAGTTTATAAAAGTCTACAATATTCGGGATCTCATCTTGTGGACCTCACCGGTGGATTGGGGGTTGACAGCTACTTCTTGGGTAAAAACTTCGATAGGGTAACCTATGTGGAAAAATCCCCAGAGCTTTGCGAGTTGGCGCGTCATAATTTTAAGGTCCTGGGAGCAAATCACATACAGGTGGTTTGCGGAGATTGTCAGGACATTTTAGCCAGCCTGCCGCAGCCTGTAGACCTTATATATATGGATCCCGCCCGGCGACAGCAGGGTCAAAAGGTATTCCGCTTGGAGCAATGCGAACCTCAAATCCTGAGTCTAATGCCCTTGGTATGGGAGAAAACTCATAAGCTATGTCTTAAGCTCAGCCCATTGCTAGACCTCAAGTATTTACATGATGCTGTTCCGTTCACAACTTCTATGGAAGTGGTGGCTGTAAACAATGATTGCAAGGAGATCTTGCTGCATGCTGTCAAAGATCATAGGGGCACGCCACAAATCAGATCCGTTGAACTTTCAGGTTCGGGGAGTCCGCAGGTTTTCCAATTTAGTTTACCGGAGGAATCCCAGGCATCAGCGATTTATGGCAACCCGCAAAATTATTTATATGAACCCTACAGCTGTGTGCTAAAAGCAGGAGCGTTTAAGACCTTGTGCCAGCGGTTTAAAGTTCAGAAATTTCATGCCAACAGTCATCTTTATACGTCGACGGATCTAGTCGGTAATTTTCCAGGACGGATTTTTGTAATTAAATGGTCAATGCCCTACCGACCCCAGAAGATAAGAGAAAAAATGGGGCTCCAAGCTAATATCTCGGTACGTAATTTCCCCTATTCCGTGAAGGAGATCCGCGAAAATACCGGATTGCAAGATGGCGGCTCCCATTACCTTTTTGCCACCACACTGCAGAACGGAAAACCGGTGGTGATCTGTGGTACTAAGACTACCTGATCAGTAACCAGATCACCAATAGTATCAACATCGTGCTGCCATAATAGCGCAACACCTTACGGCGATTGGCCAATGCCGACCACCACAAAACCCACCAGGGTCTTATCAATCCCAGAATGGTGAAAATGGCAAAAATCAGGATGGCTACAATAAGCAGGGAGGCCATGAAGCCCGGGCTACAAAGTTCGTTTCACCTCTTTTTCTTCGAATCCTTCAATAACATCTCCAATTTTGATGTCTTTGAAATTCTTGATGCTGATACCGCATTCATACCCGGTTTTTACTTCGCTCACATCATCTTTAAAGCGTTTCAGCTGGCTGATCTCCCCTGTATGTACTACAATACCATCACGAACAAGCCGAATTTGGTTGCTTCTTTTCACCACACCGTCGGTTACGTAACAGCCTGCAACCATGCCTACTTTAGAAATTTTAAATACCTCCCTAACTTCGATATTTCCGGTAATTACCTCTTCAACAGTAGGCGCCAACATACCTTCCATGGCATCTTTGACATCATTGATGGCGTTGTAAATAACGGAATAGAGTCGGATCTCAATTTCTTCGTTGTCCGCAAGTCTGCGGGCAGTATTGGAGGGTCTTACTTGAAAGCCTACGATAATAGCATCTGAAGCACTGGCCAAAAGCACATCGGACTCCGATATTTGGCCTACACCTTTATGAATGATATTAACCTGAACCTCGCTGGTAGACAGTTTCAAAAGTGAATCAGATAGGGCTTCCACAGAACCATCCACATCACCTTTTACAATAACATTAAGTTCACGGAAGGAACCGATAGCCAGTCTACGGCCGATCTCATCCAGCGTGATATGTTTCTTAGTACGAATGGATTGTTCTCTTTGTATTTGCTCCCGTTTAGTGGCGATCTCCCGGGCCTCTCGCTCCGAATCCACCACATTGAACTTATCCCCAGCTTGAGGGGCTCCATCCAGTCCCAGCACCGCCGCCGGAGTGGATGGGCCGACCTCTTCCAGTTTATGCCCTCTATGATCGAACATAGCTTTCACTTTGCCGTAATAAGGACCTGCAAGCATCACGTCACCAACTTCTAAAGTACCCGCTTGAACCATCAAGGTAGTTACATAGCCGCGGCCTTTGTCCAGGGTGGCTTCGATCACCGTACCCACGGCATTCTTTTCAGGGTTAGCTGTTAACTCCAGAAGCTCAGACTCTAGCAATACCTTTTCCAGTAACTCCTCAATCCCGGCTCCCGTTTTGGCGCTGATTTGTTGGCATTGATATTTACCACCCCAATCTTCTACCAGTATATTGATGCCGGACAGCTCTTCTTTAATCTTATCGGGGTTGGCATTGGGCTTATCCACTTTATTGATGGCAATTACAATAGGTACCCCTGCGACCTGCGCATGGTTTATGGCCTCTTTGGTCTGGGGCATAACGCTATCATCAGCAGCCACCACTACAATTACTACATCGGTGATCTTAGCTCCTCGCGCTCTCATGGCGGTAAAAGCTTCGTGACCCGGGGTGTCCAGAAAGGCGATCCGTTTCCCACCCTCGGTGATCACATCGTAAGCACCAATATGCTGGGTAATTCCCCCGGCTTCATCCGCCGTCACATTAGCACTCCTAATGTAGTCCAACAATGATGTTTTACCGTGGTCGACATGACCCATAATGGTAACTATGGGGGCTCGATTAGCTAATTCTTCTTCGGAGTCAACGTGTTCCTCTACGGTCACTTCTTCTTCAGAAGTGGAGAATTCTACATTATATCCAAATTCATCGGAGATAACCGTAATGGATTCTGCATCCAGTCTTTGGTTAATGGAGACAAACATACCCAGGCTCATGCAGGTGGATATTACGTCATTAACCGAGACGTTCATCAGCGTGGCCAGGTCGTTGGCAGAAATAAATTCAGTTACCCGCAAAATTTTCGCCTGCTCCTGCTCTTGCAGTATCTTCTCTTCTTCCGCTTCTGCAATAGCCGAACGTTTTTCACGACGGTACTTGGATCGGCTTACATTACCTCCTTTGCTACCGCTGAGTTTGGCCAGGGTTGCTTTAATTTGCTCTTGGATCTCCTTATCTGAAACATCTTCTTTTTCCACTTTGCCTTTTCTGCCTTTTCCTTTTTGATCGGCTTTACGAGCTTCGGCGGGAGATATTCTTTTTCGAGGTCGTTTTTTCTTTTTGCGTTCCGGCTTATCGTCGGAGGAGGCTACAGGTTTTTCTTTTGGCAATTCGATCTTACCCAGTACCGTTAATCCTTTAAGCGCATCGGCTTTGGCCTCTATCACCTCTCTAGGTTCTGCTATCTGGGGTTCCTCCTCCGCAGTCTCCGCAGTCTCCGCAGGCTCCGCAGTCTCCGCAGGGGCTTCAGCTGGTTCTTCTGCTGGAGCTTCTGCTTCTTCAGTTTTGGCTTCTTCTTCGGTGGTTTCGGGTTGTTCCAGTTCGATCTTGCCCACTACCTTTATGCCTTGCAGTTGAGGGGATGAACTGGGAGCCTTTTCTACATTCTCCGGTTCTGGCTGGACTTCAGGCTGTGCGGGAGGCGGTTCAGTTTCCACCACCTCTTCCTGGGGTGTTGAGATATTTTTTATAAAGATCTCTTCTTCGTCTTCTTTTTTCTTGGCTCCACTTTCAGAGTCGGACTCAATGATCAGGTTATCTGTATGCTTCTGACCAATAGTGAGACCAGAGGCTTCCTCCTTGTCCATAGCAGATGAAGCAAATTCCTTGGCAACAATTTCAAATTGCTCCATGGTGATTTTAGCGTTGGGTTTGCTGTCAACTTCATACCCTTTGGCCTCAAGATATTCTGCAATAGTCGCTAATCCGACATTGAGCTTCCTTGCCGCCTGGCTTAGTCTCATTACTTTATCATCAGCCATATCTCAAATATCCCCTTTTTTTGTACTTATTCAAATATTACTCCTGTTCAAATTCCTGATTCAAAATCTTGAAAACATCGTTTATGGTTTCTTCCTCCAAGTCGGTTCTACGCACTAAATCATCGTGGTTCAAGGCCAATACACTTTTAGCTGTATCCAACCCAATTCGCTTTAATTCCTTAATAATCCAGCTCTCAATCTCATCGGAGAATTCTTCCAAAGCCACATCTTCTTCTTCGAACGCTGACAATTCACGATACACATCTATTTCCAGCCCTACTAGTTTGCTGCCTAGTTTTATGTTTTGTCCGCCGCGGCCAATAGCCAGTGAAACCTGATCGGGTTTCAGGTAAACGGAAGCTCTTCCGTCAGCCTCGTCAATCTTTATACTGGAGATCTTAGCGGGGCTCAGAGCTCTGCTGATGTACAACTCCATATTGTCCGTAAAGTTGATTACATCAATGTTCTCGTTTTGCAATTCTCTCACAATGCTATGGATCCGTGAGCCCTTCATTCCTACGCAGGCTCCAACCGGATCGATGCGATCGTCGTAGGACTCGACCGCTACCTTGGCTCTTTCACCAGGTTCACGGACTACCCTCTTAATAGTGATCAGACCATCATATACTTCCGGCACTTCACTTTCAAAAAGCCGTTCCAGGAAGGTAGGGGAGGTCCTGGATAAAACGATCCTAGGGTTTCCGTTGACCATTTCTACCCGGTGTACGATAGCCCGTACGCTTTCCCCTTTGCGATATCGATCTTTTGGGATCTGATCCGACTTGGGAAGGTTCAGTTCATTGCCTTCAGCATCGATCATCAATACCTCCCGGGATAGGATCTGATATACTTCACCCAGGATGATCTCACCTACCAGCTCTTTGTATTTTTGAAACAAGATGTCTTTTTCCAGATCCTTGATCTTTTGTATCAAAGTCTGACGAGCGGTCATGACCGCCCTTCGTCCGAAGTCCTCTAATTTCACCTCTTCTGCAACTTCTTCCCCTATCTCAAAGTCAGGTTCGATGGTCCTGGCTTCGGTCAAGCTGATCTTGTCATGATCCCAAATGTCTTCGGAATTGTCGTCCACAATTTCTCGGAACCTCCATATTTCAAGGTCACCTTTATCGGCGTTAATGATAATGTCAAAGTTATCATCGGTTTCATAACGTCTCCGGATCATTGTTCTGAAGACATCCTCCAAAATACGGATCATGGTGGGCCGGTCGATGTTCTTGTTCCGGGTAAAATCCGCAAATACTTCAATTAAATTTAAATTATCCATCTCGATTACTTAAAAAGACACAAGTACATGAGTTTTAATAATGTCCTCAAAGGGTATCTGTCGCACGGTAACTTCACCCTTTTTGGATTTCTGTTTTACAGTAATTAATGCTTCGGAAACGCTGTCCAGTTCTCCTTCCACTTGTTCATCCGTCAAATGAATGCGGATGTTCCTGCCCAAGTTTCGGCGATATTGCCGGGGCTTCTTTAAAGGCTGGTCCAAACCAGGTGAGGACACCTCCAGTGTGTAGGGACCTGACATCAATCCTCGAGCTTCCAGTTCCAGTCCAACCTTGCGGTTCAACTGCGCACAAATCCCAATATCAATCCCCTGGTCCCCATCCACAAATATGGCCACCTTGGTTTTAGCGCCACCTTGTTTGGCCCTGACCTCCGTTATGAAGAACTGCTCGCCCGGGAGGTGCTGCTCCACTATCTCTCTAATTTGCGCTTCCAATTCCATTTGGTTGAACAATATATGCAAAGAGGGGACTTTAGTCCCCTCTTAACAAATTATCCGATGTTACTTGTAACAAAGATACTTTATATAGGGTATTAAAACAAGTGTAGTAAAAGGAGATTGGTAGCTACCATGGAATACCAAAATTGTTAACTTTGCCCCATGCTCAAAAATCTAAGGGTCTACAACAGCATGTCCTCTAAGAAGGAGCCGTTTGAACCGATCAATCCTCCCTTTGTGGGGATGTACGTTTGCGGACCTACGGTGTACAGTGATGTTCACTTGGGAAACGTACGGTCCTTTTTGAGCTTCGATGTAATTTTTCGCTATTTGACTCACTTGGGGTACAAGGTGCGCTACGTGCGCAACATTACCGATGTGGGTCATTTGGAAAACGATGCAGATACCGGGGAGGATAAAATAGCTAAGAAAGCAAAGTTAGAGAACCTGGAGCCCATGGAGGTGGTGGCAAAGTACACCAATGGATTTCATCGCATCGCTCAGCAGTTCAATTTACTGGAACCCAGCATTGAGCCTTCAGCTAGTGGACACATCATCGAGCAGATCTCACTAATTCAAAGAATCATAGAGGCTGGGTTAGCTTACCAGGTCAATGGGTCGGTCTATTTCGACGTTATGAAATATCATGAATCCGTACAACCCTATGGGATCCTATCGGGCCGTGTGTTGGAAGATCTGCTGTCGGGATCCAGAGAGCTTGATGGCCAGGAGGACAAAAAAGGACCCCTGGATTTTGCCTTATGGAAAAAAGCTTCATCCAACCACATTATGCGATGGCCTTCGCCGTGGAGCAATGGATTCCCTGGTTGGCATTTGGAATGTTCTTCAATGAGCACCAAATATCTCGGTGACCATTTCGATATACACGGAGGGGGTTTGGATCTGAAATTCCCCCATCATGAATGTGAAATCGCACAAAGCGTCGCCGGAAATGGAATCTCGCCCGCAAAATACTGGCTTCATGGCAACATGCTGACTGTAAATAGCCAAAAGATGAGTAAATCCTTAGGCAACTCATTTCTACCAGAACAGTTGGTAGCGGGCGACCATCCCCTGCTGGACCGAGGATACAGCCCTATGACCGTACGCTTCTTCATGTTGCAGACCCATTACCGCAGCACACTGGACATCTCCAATGAGGCGCTGTTGGCTTCTGCTAAAGGGTACAAGAAATTGGTCAACGGACTAAGAATATCCAGGAAACTGGTGTACCAGGATGATGGAGCGGGCGTCCAGGATAAAACACAACTACAAGTGCAACAGTTGTGCGATAACTGCTATCATGCCATGAACGATGACTTCAATACCGCACAATGTATGGCTCATCTGTTCAATCTTTTAAAGAAAATAAACTCAATTTACACGCAAAACCTGGCTCCCTCCGCTCTAGGGGAGGAGACATTCGAGCGAATGGTAGCAACCTACAGAATATTTGTAGAGGAGGTATTGGGTTTATTAGAGGAAACACCGGATGACCTCGAGGGAATGTTATCCATAATTCTAGAAAGCTACCGACAGGCTAAGGCTGCTAAGGAATACCAAAAAGTTGATGAAATAAGAGAGCAGTTAAAGTCCTCTGGAATTGTGTTAAAAGATATGAAGAATGGAGTGGACTGGGCTTATGAAGAATAAAGATCTGGGTCTGATAGTGGTTGCACTGTTGTGGCTATCCAGCTGTGACAACGGTGAGAAGGGCGAACAGGTAGTGTCGGATGATCCCCCGGCGACAAACATTCAGGCGCCGCCCTTTAATGCGGATTCAGCCTTCATCTTTATCCAGGACCAGGTTGATTTTGGTCCCCGGATTCCCAACAGCAGGGCTCGCGAGTTATGCGCCGACTATATGATTGACAAGCTTTCGGCCTTTACACCTCATGTAATTACCCAGGAATTTGACAGCCGCAGTACCACCACCGGCGAGTTATACAAATTTCAAAATATCATCGGGCGTTTTAATCCAGAAGCCACTCGACGTATTTTATTGGCAGCCCACTGGGACACTCGCTTGAAGGCTGACAAATTCCAGGACGACCCCAATGCGTCATTCGATGGAGCCAACGACGGCGGCAGTGGGGTAGGGGTGTTGCTGGAAATAGCCCGCAATTTGGTACAATTGCCGGACGCTCTAGGTGTGGATATCATATTTTTTGATGCTGAGGATCAGGGTGGCCTGGGACTGGATTGGTGTTTGGGCTCCAAACATTGGACTGCCAATAAACACCTGAACAATTACTCAGCTTATTACGGCATTTTGCTGGATATGGTAGGAGCTAAGAATGCTACCTTCTGCCAGGAATACCATTCCATGCAGTTCGCTCCCAAAATACAGGAAAAAGTGTGGAACGAAGCCCACCAACTGGGATATAGCCGGTACTTCCTTTACCAGCCCACCGGTGCGGTTGAGGACGACCATTACTATGTCAATCTGAATGCTCGCATTCCCATGATCGATATCATTGATGCAAAACCTAATATTGATGCTCAAAGTGACTTGTTTAAAGACTATCACCACCGGCCTGGCGATAACATGGAGGTTATAGACAAGCAGACCCTGGAAGCGGTGGGTACTACAGTTCTGAGACTACTGTACAAGGAAGCTTCTCTATTAATGTAATAGGCTTAACAGGTACTCGCCATAACCACTTTTTTTCAGGGGTTCCGCAATGTTTTTCAATTGACGGGCATCGATGTATCCCATGAGGTAAGCCTCTTCTTCGATACATCCAATTTTTAAGCCTTGCCGCTCCTCGATAACCTGTACAAACTGGCTGGCTTGCATTAGCGAGCTAACCGTACCGGTATCCAGCCAAGCTGTCCCGCGATCCAGAATACCTACTTTAAGTTTGTCCTTTTGCAGATAGTACTTGTTGATATCGGTAATTTCATATTCCCCGCGAGCACTGGGCTGTAGGTTTCTGGCGATACTGATCACCTCATTGTCGTAGAAATACAGCCCCGGTACCGCGTAATTACTTTTTGGCTGCTCCGGTTTTTCCTCAATAGAAATCACATGGCCCTGGTCGTCGAAATCAACCACGCCGTATCGTTGAGGATCATGGACATGATAGGCAAATACCGTTCCGCCATCGGGGTTCACCTTTTCCTGCAATAATCTTCGCAAACCGGTACCATAGAAAATGTTGTCACCTAGGATCAGCGCTACTTTTTGATCACCGATAAATTCAGCACCAATAACGAATGCCTGGGCTAGCCCCTCGGGTTTCTCCTGTACAGCATATTGGAAATGACAGCCAATTTGGGTGCCGTCGCCTAGCAGTTTTTGGAAAAGGGGTAAATCATGAGGAGTAGAAATGAACAGTACTTCCCTGATGCCTGCCATGAGTAGAACTGACAACGGATAGTATATCATGGGCTTATCATAAACCGGCATCAGCTGTTTACTTATGGCCAAAGTAAGAGGATGTAATCTGGTCCCGGATCCGCCGGCTAAAACTATTCCTTTCATGGTCTTATCGATGATGGTACTGTTCTTGGTAGTAGTTTTGATAATGACCGGAGGTAACATGATCCAGCCAGGTCTGGTTGTTAAGATACCATTCAACGGTCTGCTCCAAGCCAGTCTCCAGGGTAACAGAGGGGCTCCAACTCAGTTCTTCCCGGATCTTACTGCAATCAATAGCATAACGCAAATCATGCCCAGCACGATCCTTAACAAAACGTATTAGGTTTTCACTTTCACCGGATGAGCGGGACAATTTTCTGTCCATTATCTGACATAAAGTTTTGACCAGGTCGATGTTACGGCATTGATGGTTGCCTCCAATGTTATAGGTTTCCCCTATTCTGCCCCCATGATAAAGCAGGTCTATAGCGAGGGCGTGATCCTCCACATATAACCAGTCCCTGACGTTAAGTCCCTGGCCGTAAACCGGAATGGGTAAGAGGTTTTTGATGTTGTTAATACATAGGGGTATTAGTTTTTCCGGGAATTGATAGGGTCCATAATTATTGGAACAATTTGAAATTATGACTGGTAGTCCATAGGTATTGTGAAACGCTCTCACAAAATGATCGGATGAGGCTTTGGAAGCGGAATAAGGGGATTGGGGATCATAAGCGGTAGTCTCCACGAACAAGTCGGGTTCCTCAATAGATCCGAACACTTCATCGGTCGAGATGTGATAAAATCGATGGGACTGCTGGTCATTCCAGCAGTTGCGGGCTGCATGAAGCAGATTTACCGTTCCCAATATATTGGTATTAATGAATTCTGTGGGATTCTGGATGGAACGATCCACGTGCGACTCCGCGGCCAAATGGATCACTCCCTGAAACTGATATTTTTCGAAAAGCTCTTGCAGATGTGAAAAATCCTGTATGTCGCCTTTGATGAAATGGTAATTGGGATATTCTTCGATGTCAGCGAGATTCTCCAGATTTCCCGCATAGGTAAGCTTGTCAAGGTTGTACACCTGGTAGTGCGCATACTTCTTAACGAAGAGCTTAACCACATGTGACCCGATAAAACCGGCACCACCTGTAATAAGTAGATTTGCACTAGTCATAATGCTTTGAAAGCGATTGTTGCCATTTCCAAGCAGCAGCTAAGGCTTCATCCAGACCTTTAGAAGCCTGCCAATTCAACACTGATGACGCCTTTTCTACACTCGCATAGATCTGTTCCACATCTCCTTGCCTCCTAGGGCCGATCTCATAATTTAACTTTACTCCGGTTACTCTTTCGAAAGTCTGGACTACTTCCATTACCGTGGTACCGGATCCTGTTCCCAAATTAAACACCTCGTAAAAATTGTCCGTGGATTGTTCTTGTAGATAATCCAGCGCCCTTACATGCGCCTGGGCTAGATCCACCACGTGAATGTAATCCCGTACGCATGTGCCGTCAACTGTTTGATAGTCATCACCAAATATGGTTATTTTTTCCCTTATGCCGGCGGCTGTTTGAGTAATAAACGGTATCAGGTTGCTGGGCGCGCCTATGGGTAACTCCCCAATTTTAGCGCTGGAATGTGCCCCAATAGGGTTGAAGTATCTTAAGGACACCGCTTTAAGCCCTACCTTGCTGTTTACTACATCATGTATAATGTCTTCACCAATCTTTTTGGTATTTCCGTAAGGTGATTCAGCAGGCTTAGGAGCTGTTTCTTCGGTTACCGGAAGCTCATCGGGCTGACCATAAACGGTGCAGGAGGAGGAGAATACAAAATTGGTTATGGCCAGTTGATTCATGCTTTTAAGCAAGACCACCAGGGAATTCAAATTGTTGTAGTAGTAGTGCAAGGGCATGGTCACCGATTCTCCCACTGCTTTGCTAGCAGCGAAATGAATGGCACCTGAAATTTGTTCCTGCTTCAAAATTTTCAGTACTTCTTGCTGGTCGCAGCAATCAGCGCGGTAATGAATTACTTTTTCTCCAAGGATATTTTCCAGACCATCAATGACCTGGGGTGAAGAGTTGGAATAGTTGTCGAGAATAACCGGCTGGTAGTCGGCCTGTGCCAGGGAAACAACGGTATGTGAGCCTATATAACCTGCTCCTCCGGTCACCAGCACTTTCCTGGAATTGGGCATGTCACAAATTTAATGGAATTGCGTAAATAAATGTGCAGGTATCTCAAATTAATGGACTTCCTTTACAAGGTAATATTTTGAACCAAACTAACGAATGTTAGTTGGGAGAATGACAACAAATTCACTAATTTTGTGTCCTTTAAAACCAATACGATATGTTGAAAGTTGATAGCGCATCTCAAATCGATTTCAGCCCTAATGAAAATCAGGGCATGATTGCGAAAATGATCGGCGATTTTGGAGCCAAGGAAATTGTCCCTTATCAAAAAGAATGGGATGAAACGCAGGAATTTCCTGTCCAGCTTTTCAAGAAATTAGGTGACTTAGGATTAATGGGTGTTTTGGTGCCAGCGGATTATCAGGGCTCGGGCTTTGGTTACCTGGAGTATGTAACGGCCATATCCGAGATTTCCAAAATTGACGGATCTATCGGCCTTTCGGTAGCCGCGCACAATTCTCTTTGTACAGGGCATATATTGCAATTTTCCGACGAATCCCAAAAAAGCCGTTGGTTGCCCAAGCTGGCTACTGGTGAATGGATCGGGGCTTGGGGTTTGACAGAACCCAATACGGGGTCTGATGCCGGGAATATGAGTACCGTGGCTAAAAAAGACGGCTCATCGTGGATCATCAACGGATCAAAGAATTTCATTACCCACGGCATATCCGGGGATATTGCTGTGGTAATAGCCCGTACCGGTGAAATAGGCGATAGCCATGGTATGACGGCGTTCGTAGTGGAAAGAGGTACTGAAGGATTTAGCGGTGGGCGCAAGGAGGACAAACTGGGAATGCGCGCCTCCGAAACCAGCGAGATGATCTTTGATAATTGCCGAGTGAGTAAGGAAAACGTATTAGGCGAGGTAGGAGAGGGCTTTATACAATCATTGAAAGTATTGGATGGAGGCAGGATCTCCATCGCGGCGTTGAGTTTGGGAATAGCCGAAGGGGCCCTATTGGCCGCTACTCAATATGCCAAAGAACGCCGTCAATTCAACCAGCCCATTGCAAAATTTCAGGGCATCTCTTTTAAACTCGCGCAGATGGCTACTGAGTTGGAGGCAGCCAAATTACTGACCTATCGGGCAGCATATCTGAAGAATAAGGGCATTAGGGTAAGTAAGGAATCTGCTATGGCCAAGTATTACGCATCGGAAGTGGCTGTTAGCATTGCCAATGACGCCGTGCAGATCTTTGGAGGTTATGGTTATACCAAAGACTTCCCGGTTGAGAAATATTACCGGGATGCAAAACTCTGTACTATAGGAGAAGGCACTTCTGAAATTCAAAAAATGGTCATAGCCCGTGAAATCCTTAAGTAACCTTAAGTAAGTATAGTTTGTTAATTCCATAGTTCTTTTTTAAATTTGCATCCCTTTTAAACAGTAGAGTAAATGATTATTGTAAACGTTAAGGAAAACGAATCTATTGATCGGGCTTTAAAGCGCTTCAAGAAAAAGTTTGAACGCACCGGGGTTTTGAAGGAACTCAGGGGTCGTACCCACTTTGTTAAACCTTCAGTGCAGCGACGTACGGTAAAGCTGAAAGCCGCCTACCGGCAAAAGATGTACGCCAAAGAGAATTATTAAATTTTTTTTACCCTCATTTATCATTAAGTTTAATTGATACTCAATGTAAGCTTAATGGTAGCTTCCTTTCTGAAATATCTGGAGTACGAAAAGCGATGTAGTAAGCACACCTTGACTTCCTACCGCAGCGATCTGGAGCAATTTCAAGAGTTTCTTCACCAATATCCGCAACCTTGCCAGGTGGTTCAGGCCGATCATCAGCACATAAGGGCCTGGTTAGTGTCCTTATTAGAGAAAGGCCTCTCCACTCGAACGGTAAATCGTAAGATTGCCACGCTGCGTTCTTACTACAAACACGCGTTGAGACATGATCATATTAAAATCGATCCAACCAGGCAGATCAAGGTGTTGAAAATGTCCAAAACCCTGCCGGTCTTTGCCAAAGAGACAGAGATAATGGAGGTCCTGGATAGGGTAGTATATCCTGAGGGTTTCTCCGGATTACGCGATCAAATGGTAATGGAGTTGTTGTATGCCTCAGGAATCCGACTATCGGAACTTATCAATATCAAGGAAACTGATGTCCAGATTTCTAGGCAAAATGTAAAAGTTTTAGGTAAGAGAGACAAAGAGCGTTTGATCCCTTTACCAAAATCATTGATGCCTTTAATGCAGAAATATCTGGCAGCAAAAAGAGAGGCATTTTCCGATAACTACTCCTCATATTTGATCGTTAATAATAAAGGGGAGCAAAGCTATCCTATGATGATCTATCGTATCGTAAACGGTGTCCTGAAAGCCTTAACCGGTTTGGATAAGCAAAGTCCACATGTGATGCGGCATACGTTCGCAACACACCTGCTAAATAAAGGGGCTGATCTCAATGCCGTAAAGGAGTTACTAGGTCATTCAAGCTTAGCAGCTACCCAGGTTTATACTCATAATACAATTGACCGGTTGAAAAAGGTCTTTGACCAATCTCATCCTAAAGCATAGTTTCACAATAAATCCATCCATATGAATTTCAGAATGCATTCAGTTCATTTCGATGCCGACCAAAAGCTTTTGGATTACATCGCCAAAAAAGTTGAAAAACTCCAAACCTTCAACCAAAGGATCGTTGACGGGGAAGTGATTTTGCGTATAGAAAAAAGTCATCTCAATAAAAGTGAAATATTCGGCAATAAGATCTTGGAATTAAAGGTCAATGTTCCAGGGCAACAATTATTTACCAAGGAATCATCCAACACATTTGAGGCGGCCATAGACTTAGCGGTAGAAACCATGTCGCGACAGCTAAAAAAGCACAAAGAGAAAAAACAGATACGGAAGGCGGACTTGAATGATTTATAGATCACCTTAGTTTAAAAGCCTCTCGGATGGCATCAACATAGTCGAGTTTCTCCCAGGTGAAGTACTCCACTTCCTTGGTAGAGTTTCTGCGCACCATCTCCTCACCAGAGCCGTTACTTTTTACTTCGATGTACTGTAAGGGAACTGGTTTTGCCAGGGGTTTTCTACCCATATGTCCATAGGCAGCGGTTTCAAGGAAAATAGGATTCTTCAATCCCAAGCGCTCAATAATCGCTTTGGGCCGCATATCGAAAAGTTCCTGGGTGATTTTGGAAATTTCGCTATCCGACAAGGGTACATTAGCCGATCCGTATGTGTTCACCGTCAGTGAAACGGGTTTGGCTACCCCAATAGCGTAGGCCACCTGCACCAGAACCTCCGAGGCTACTCCTGCTGCTACCAGATTCTTGGCGATATGTCGGCAGGCATAGGCTGCGCTGCGATCTACTTTAGAAGCATCTTTACCGGAAAAAGCACCTCCTCCATGGGCGCCTTTACCACCATAGGTGTCCACGATGATCTTTCTACCGGTTAACCCGGCATCACCGTGAGGCCCTCCAATGATAAATTTACCGGTGGGGTTGATATGGAATATAGTATCTTTCAAATAATCGGAGGGCAGTACATCAGGTATTACATGCTTCATGATGTCCGACTTGATACGTTCTAACATTTCATCATCAGCTTTCTGTCTAGCTTCAGGTGAAGCGTCTGTAGGGCTTATAAAGTCGTCGTGTTGGGTGGAAATAACCACTGTATGAATATGTTCAATATTCCCCGAGTCGTTGTACTGCACGGTAATCTGGGATTTAGCATCCGGTCGCAGGTAAGGCATCAATTCGGACTGGTTCTTGCGAATTTCCGCCAGCCTCTGTACTAATTTATGCGAGTAGGCCAAGGCCATGGGCATGTAGTCTTCGGTCTCGTCGGTGGCATACCCGAACATCATACCCTGATCACCTGCTCCCTGCTCCTTGCCTTCTGCCTCATCTACCCCTTGAGCAATTTCAGGAGATTGACTATGAAGGGTTACCATAACGCCACAAGATTCTGCGTCGAACTTATAGTCGTCATCGGTATAACCGATTTTTTTGATTGTATCTCGTACGATATCCGGTATTTCTACATACGCTTTGGTGGTAACCTCACCTCCTACCACTACTAATCCAGTGGTTACGAATGTCTCACATGCAACCCTAGAGTCAGGGTCCTGCGCAAGCATGGCATCCAATATGGCATCGGAAACTTGATCGGCGATTTTGTCGGGGTGTCCTTCCGAAACAGATTCGGAGGTAAATAAATAAGACATTATTTCAAAGTATTTTCAGCAGCAAATTTATGTATATTTTTATTATAAGTAAGTATGATGGTTACTAAAAACTGGAATCAGGCAAGCAGTAGAAAAATGGCAGGTTTTTTGTGAAGGTCCGGAAGTGATTTCTTCCAATGCGCTACGGTCATGGTTCGCACCAGCTCATCCTCCGCAGTCAGGTTGCAAGCTACACATATTTTAGTAGACTCTTGGCAGAACTGCACTAATGCGGTCATCAAGGCTTGGTTGCGATAGGGCGTCTCCATAAAGATTTGAGTTTTTCTATTTTTAGCAGATTCATTCTCTAGCCGCTTTATGGTTCGCTGACGTTGCCTGCCTTCTATGGGTAAGTAGCCATGAAATTCAAAATGCTGGCCGTTCAATCCACTGGCCATTAAAGCCAGCAATATAGAAGATGCCCCTACCAATGGAATCACCGCGATACCCTGCTTATGCGCCCAAGCTACCACCATGCTTCCAGGATCGGCTACCCCTGGGCAACCTGCTTCGGAAATTATTCCCAAGGACTGTCCCTCCATCAATGGGGCTACCAATTCAGCCAGTTGCTGGTCGCTGGTATTTTTGTCCAGTTGTTCAAAATGCAATTGGTCGACTGGTTTTATCTTGAGGCTGGAAATGAACCGGCGGGCGTTGCGGATGTTTTCAGCCAAATAGAAATCGATCTTGGCGATTACATCTCTCACCTGCGGGGTAACCACCAGTGTTTCAGTTTGCGGGGCGATGATGTTAGGGATAAGATAAACTTTGGCCGACATGTATTAAATTTGAATAAAATGAATCAATTGGCAAAAATATTGATGCTGCTGGGTGGGCTTATTTTTTTGGTGGGCATGTTAGTGGCTTGGGGGCCCAGGATGCCGTGGTTGGGCAAACTGCCTGGTGATTTCCTCATAAAATCCGGTAATTTTACCATATACATACCGCTAACCACTAGTTTAATTATAAGCTTTTTATTGTCGCTTCTCTTCCTGCTCTACCACCGCTTCCGGTAAGTTATGCTGCCAGGAATTCCCGTATAATTTCTAAAAAACCTGTAGGATCTTCTGAATGAAGCCAATGGCCTGCCTGCTCCATAGTTTCAACTGTTGCCTGAGGGAACTGCTCTAAAATACCGGGGATGTCATTATCCGAAATATAAGGTGATTGCCCACCTCTTAGAAAAAGTGTGGGTGTTGAGACAACAGGACTTGTAGGGAGTGCTTTTCCAACCTGCTCAATATTGTCACGGATTACCTCAACGTTCAGTTTCCATTGGAAATTGGTACCATTGCGCTTAAGGTTTTTCAAAAGGAATTGACGAACCCCAGTATCAGGAACATAGGACGACAATTGGATATCGGCTTGCTGTCGGTTCTCAAGCTTTTGGGGATCAATTTCAGTAAGGCCTTTCAATATTTGTTCATGACTTACCGGATAGGCTTTGGGGCCAATATCGATCACCAATAACTTGCGCACTGCATCAGAATTGTTCTGTGCAAAATGCATGGCCACCTTACCGCCCATGGAATGTCCCAATAGATTGAACTCCGTTATCTTCTGGGCTTCGATCCAATGCTCCAGATCTCTGGACATGGCGGGATAATTAAACAGGGAATGATGGAAAGAATTGCCGTGATTTCTATGATCCACTAAATACACGGTATGGTGATGGCCTAACGAACGGGCAATTCCCATCCAATTATCCAATGAACCAAAGAGACCATGAAGGATCACCATGGGAGGACCCTTTCCTACAACTTTATGAAATAGCATTTTCTTCTATTAACTGTCGAAGATAGAGTTGAACAGTATTTTCTAATCCGAAATACAAAGCGTCACAGACGATAGCATGTCCAATGGAAACCTCAGCCAGGAAGGGAATGTTGTGCTTGAAATATTTCAGATTGTTCATATCCAGATCGTGACCGGCATTGATCTCAAGACCCAACTCATGGGCCAAAAGTGCCGCTGACCGGTAAGGCTCTATAGCCTTTTGAGCGTCATGTTGAAAGGCACGTGCATAACCTTCCGTATACAGTTCGATGCGATCGCATCCAATCTCCGCCGCTTTTTCAATGCGCTCCGGTACCGGGTCAATAAAGATACTACTCCGTATTCCCAGTCGTTTTAGTTCTCCAATGATCTCCTCTAGAAACTCCCTATTATTAATGGTATCCCAACCTGCATTAGAAGTAATGACATCGGGCCCATCTGGAACCAGGGTGGCTTGTGTGGGCTTTACCCGGGATATCAGTTCCAAATACCGGGCATCCGGATAGCCTTCTATGTTGTATTCGGTGGTTATCACGGGCATTATATCAAGCACATCTTGATAGGTGATATGCCTTTCGTCCGGACGTGGATGGACGGTAATGCCCTGAGCACCAAACCTCTGACAATCTACCGCCGCTTGAACCACATTTGGGTTATTTCCTCCTCTTGCATTGCGCAAAGTGGCAAATTTGTTAATATTTACACTTAATTTGGTCATGAACTACGGACGGCAATAAAGCTAGGGTAAAATTAGTTAATAATCATAACATGAGTTTAAAAGAGCGAGTTGAATCAGATCTGAAAGAGGCAATGCGATCTCAAAACAAGGACCAGGTACGCGCTTTGCGGGGCATTAAGTCACAGATCTTGCTAGCGGAAACTGAAAAAGGAGCAGGTGGCGACCTTACAGAAGATGGCGAAATTGCTTTGCTGTCAAAGGCTGTCAAGCAACGGAAAGATTCCGCCCGCATATACCAAGAACAGGGAAGGGACGACTTGGCCGATATCGAATTAACAGAGGTGGAGATCATTACTCGCTACTTACCTGCTCAGCTCACCGAGGAAGAGCTAACAGTACACCTGCAGCAGATAGTTGAAGACTTGGGAGCTGCCGGGCCACAGGACATGGGAAAAGTTATGGGGCAGGCCAACAAGCAGCTTAAAGGACGCGCTGATGGCGGCACTATGGCGAAAATCGTAAAATCATTATTGTCGAGCTAGTGAATATACTTGACATAGTATTGTTGTTGTTTTTAGGGTTTGCGGCCTACCGGGGGTACCAAAGAGGTCTGTTCGTCAGCCTGCTTTCCATTGTGGCCTTCTTCTTAGGCATAATACTGGCTTTTGCACTACTGGACTGGGGAGTAGACTTGCTGGATGATTATATTGAGGAATTGGGCAGCCTGCTGCCCTTCGTGGCTTTTTTCATGATATTCGGAGGAGTAGCGATGCTCATTACTATTGGCGGGGGCATGGTAAAAAAGGCCATGGACCTAACCCTATTGGGAAGTGTAGACAATCTTGCCGGCGCTTTACTTGGAGCGTTAAAGTGGATGGTGGGTGCCAGTCTGATCATATGGTTGGTGCAGTCCTTCGGCGTAGAGATTCCCGATGATATGCAGGAGTCATCCTGGCTATTTGCAAAAATCCAACCCATTGCTCCCTGGATCATTGAGAACCTATCAGAGTATTGGCCTTTTATTAAAGAACTGTTTGAGTCTATCAAAGAGCGTTTGAATCCTTCCTTGATCTGATTTAATCTTAAGGATTATTGAAATCAGCACTAATTCTAGTAATTTGCGGGGAAGTAGACTTGCGAATATGAATTTAACCGTGTACCAAGA
>JAOTYN010000258.1 GCA_029861825.1 Cyclobacteriaceae bacterium | reverse complement strand
GATCTTTGATCTGCCGATTTTCCAGCACTTTTTGATGTTCTTTAAGCTGTCCCCAACTAGCGGTCTGGATAGGATTCACGTTGTCCAGCATTTGCGATTCATATGGTTTAGGTTGAAATTCCAAGTTAGCAACAAAAATAGAAATTGCTACAGCCTATATTAAAATCGTGAACGATCGCCAAACCATAGGCAAGTTGGGGGAAAACAGAGCACTGGAGTTTTTAGAACAACAGGGCTTCCACCTTGTGACTAGGAACTACAGGCATGGCCATGGGGAGATCGACCTGATACTATCAAAAGAAGAGCTTTTGGTTTTTGTGGAAGTTAAAACCAGAACCAGCCGGCGTTTTGGCTTCCCGGAGGAGCACCTTTCCTGGCAGCAGATCTCTAAGATCCAAGCGACAGCGGAGGCCTTTCTGGCCGCGCACCGGTGGACCAATAATATACGCTTTGATGTGATGGCAGTGATACTGTCCCCACGCGCTTCGGTGAGGCATTTTAAAGATGTCTACTAGCTGGCTTTGTGGAGTTTTCTTTGATGCGCCTGCCGGTCGTAGATCAGCTTACCTTCATTGGTCCATTCCTTAAGGATATGAGGTTTGAACTGCTTGTCGAATCCGTCAGTGCCATATTGTACCTCTCGTTTGCGGTTTCGGCGATTGCGGCGATACTTATAATATTCTTTCCACACTCCGATCTTGAGATCGTTTTGGTATTCGCCTGTTACCCCCAGCACACCATTATCGTGGAAGTAATAATAGGCTCCCTCTTTTTTGCCGTACTGTACCGGGATAACCTCTTTGATCTTGGTGGCTTCCTGATCGTGATAGGTAATTTGAGACTCTTTCTGCCAGCCCCGATAGAATTTTTCTTTATTCTTTAATACATCATTACTGAAGTATTCCATCCACCTGCCGTGCTTGGTGCCTATATAGAAAATTCCTTCAGTTATTAATTGACCGTCTAGGTATCGCTTAAAGGGGCCGTGCAAGATCAAAACACCTTCTTTATTGATATTACTGCTGAATTTGACCTTGCGGTCTTCGGGATCGTAATAGTACTTTTCTCTAACGTAGCGGTTGGGTTCCTGATGTTCCTGCAGGTAATAAAACTCCTCGTACAGTTCCTTACTACCGGACCGACGACTAATACGTCCTTTGCGAGTCCTTAGTCCGTAAAAGACATTTTTTTTTCGTTTCTTTTTCTTCTTTACTTCTTCTTCCTCTTGGTCATCTTCTTCCAGGTCGATGGTGGGAGCTTGAGTGGCACTCAGAGAATCCATGTTGATCACCTCAGTTTTTTTCTTCTTCGGTTTTTTCAATTTCAGTTTCTGAGCATCAAGAGGAAGCGTGGCAAACAATAAGCAACCTAATAACCACAAAAAAGACCTGTAATGTGACATTTTAAAATATTTCCTATCCATAACGAGGGCAGGGGAACAATAGTATATCCAAATCTATAACAAAAAACGGCCTTTTCAACAGGAAAAGGCCGCGTAAGCTATGATTTCATACTATTTCAGGCGATTGACTCGGCCAGGACCGTTATATTATTTTTTAAAACCTCAACCACTCCGCCATCTATCTCCAGAGAATGTGTACCATCCGCATTTACGTAGACCAGTGTCCCTTTTGTCAAGGCACTGATAATAGGAGCGTGGTCTATTAAAACCTGAAATGTCCCTAAACTGCCGGGGAATGTAGCTGATTCCACCTCTCCTTGATAGACGTGCGCATCGGGTGTTACGATATCTAAGTGTAAACTCATGATTGTTTATGATTGAGCTTCGGCTATCAATTTCTCGCCTTTTTCCACAGCATTTTCAATAGTTCCCACCAGGTTGAAAGCCGATTCCGGAAGGTGGTCGTGCTTGCCGTCCATGATCTCGTTAAAGCCTTTAATAGTGTCTTTGATATCTACTAATACGCCAGGCAATCCGGTAAATTGCTCTGCTACATGGAACGGTTGGGATAGGAACCGCTGTACCCTTCGGGCTCGGTACACTACCAATTTATCTTCATCGGAAAGTTCGTCCATTCCTAGGATGGCAATAATGTCCTGCAATTCCTTGTATCGTTGTAGAAGCTCCTTAACTTTTTGAGCAGTTTGGTAATGTTCATCACCTAAGACTTCTGCGCTCAGGATCCTACTGGTAGAATCCAGCGGATCCACCGCGGGATAAATACCCAGCTCGGAGATCTTTCTGGAAAGTACGGTGGTGGCATCCAAGTGAGTAAAGGTAGTAGCCGGCGCAGGATCTGTAAGGTCATCGGCAGGTACATAAACTGCTTGAACAGAAGTAATGGACCCTCGTTTGGTGGAGGTGATTCGTTCTTGCATAGCCCCCATTTCTGTGGCCAGGGTTGGTTGGTAGCCCACTGCTGAAGGCATTCTACCCAGCAGGGCTGATACTTCCGATCCTGCCTGGGTAAACCTAAAGATATTATCCATGAAGAATAATATATCGCGACCTTGTCCTTCACCGCCACCATCCCTGAAATACTCGGCGATGGTTAGTCCTGATAAAGCTACCCGGGCACGCGCTCCGGGAGGCTCGTTCATTTGACCAAATACCAAAGTAGCCTGGGATTTCGCTAATTCTTCTGGATCGACCTTGCTGAGATCCCAGTCACCCTCTTCCATAGACTCCCTAAACTCATCTCCGTATTTGATTACTCCGGATTCGATCATCTCACGCAACAAATCATTCCCTTCACGAGTTCTTTCACCAACACCGGCGAATACTGAAAGACCAGCATAAGCTTTAGCAATATTATTGATAAGCTCCATAATCAAAACGGTTTTACCTACTCCGGCACCTCCGAACAACCCGATCTTACCCCCTTTCACATACGGCTCCAACAGATCAATTACCTTGATACCGGTAAACAGCACTTCCGTAGAGGTAGAAAGTTCTTCGAACTTAGGAGCGGGGCGGTGAATAGGTAAACCCTCTCCTTTTTCCAGATCCTCAATTCCGTCAATGGTTTCTCCTACCACATTGAACAAACGTCCCTTGATGGCATCTCCTATAGGCATTTTAATAGGGGAACCGGTATCAATTACATCCATACCTCTTACGAATCCCTCTGTACTATCCATGGATATGGTTCGCACACGATCCTCCCCAAGATGTTGTTGGCATTCCAACACAACCTTCTGGCCATTTTCTTTGGTGACAATCAAGGCATCCAGAATATTGGGTAATTTGGCGTCTTTGTTGTCAAATCTCACATCCACTACAGGGCCAATCACCTGGGTTACTTTACCGATATTTGCCATTGCTTATTTCTATTAACTAAATGTCTACTTATGCTCAAAAATTTCGACTGCAAAATTAATGATTAATTACCTATTGTGAAACTATGATTGCACTTATTTGACCCGGGGTTGTCAACAATTTTTAAGTAAGCTGACAGGGGCTTTCTAGCCGTTAAGCACAATACGAAAAGTGGTACCAGCTTGGGCTTCCGAAGACTTTATAAAAATCTTTCCCTGGTGGTAATTTTCTATTATCCTCTTCACCAGGGTTAGGCCCAGACCCCATCCTCGTTTTTTGGTAGTAAATCCTGGTTGGAATATCTGGGCTACCAGACTTTTGGGTATCCCTTTTCCAGTATCCGCAATATCAATGATGATCTTTCCCTCACCGGACCGGCTCATATTGATATCAATAATGCCTACGCCGCTCATGGCGTCAACGGCATTTTTGCATATATTTTCAATAACCCAATCGAATAACGGTTTGTTGACTTTTGCCAGCAGTTCCGGCTGTTCGTGATGCAGGTTGATCTTTACTTTTGAAGAAATACGAGTTTGTAGGTAATTGATACTGGTACGGATCACCTCCACAATATTCTCTTCCTTAAGTACCGGTACCGATCCAATGCTGGAAAATCGACTGGTAATCAGCTCCAGCTTTTTAATATCTTTATCCAATTCGCGGGTGATGTCCTTATTTTCATACTCGGGGTCGGCTTTAAGGTACTCCACCCAGGCCATTAAAGAGGACAACGGGGTCCCCAATTGATGGGCGGTTTCTTTGGCTAGACCCACCCATACTCGATTCTGTTCGGCAGTTCGTGAAAAGCTGAATGCCAGATATGAAAGGAAAAAGAAGATGGCGATAACCGTCAGCTGCACGTAGGGATAGAATTGCAATTGGGTAAGCAGGGAGCTGTTCTTATAGAAAATGTATTCGTAATTAAATACCTCGCCTTTCTGATTTTTATTGGCAATGACAATGGGGGGGTACTGGCTTCTCATATTTTCAATCTCCTCTTTAAGAAAGAGATCGATTTCATCGCCGTTCAATGCTGCAGGCACTTTAAGATTCTTATGTATTTTAGGCTCACCATTTTTATAGGCTACAATTACCGGGATGGTTTCATTGGCCACCACAATTTCCTCGAACAACAGCATGACGTTGTCATTGAAACCGGTATTATCATTGGCCAGTGTTTCCAGAGTTTTGGCAAAAAGTTCAATTTGGTTTTGTTCCCGTTTCTTTAATTGATTTACGATCAGGTTGGTATAGTAAATAGAGCCTACCCCAATGAAAAATGCCAAGACCAGGATCAAGTAATTGAGCTTGCTCTTGTTTTTTACCAATACCAGGTTGCCAACTTCATTAAGGGTGTCCTTCATAGCAATTTTCCAACTATCTAGTCAGAGGTGCAGAAATGCAATGTGGTAAATTACTGAAAATTAGGATTAGTGCCATGTAGAGGGGCTCAGTTCTTCTGGAAGAACCATTTCACTAAGGTCTTATAACTTACTTTTGAGCCATGCATCAGGATACCAACCCGGTAAATACGGCCGGCGACCCAGGTAGTAAATAGGAAACCGGCAAAAAGCAGAGTAATAGACAGCAGGATCTCCCAGGTCTCTACCCCAAATGGAATTCGTCCCAGCATGATAACCGGCGAGCTTAATGGGATCATGGACATCCAGAAGGCAATGGATCCGTCGGGATCCTGGATCACTATACCCAATGCTACGATTGAAATGATCAAGGGAATGGTAATGGGGAACATGAATTGCTGCGAATCCGCATCACTATCCATAGCGGAGCCCACCAGCGCGAACAGTGCAGCGTACAAGAAATATCCGGCTAAAAAATAGACCACGAAAATGCCGATTACAAAAGGAAAGTCAATAGAGTTCAAGATCTCCCAAAAACCACTACTGGCCATGTCGGGGGCCTCGGCCGTGGGCAAGCCAGGTTGAGTAACCGCTTCTGTAGGGTCCACATCGAAAATCAGTTTAGCTGCAGAGAGCAAACTGGAGGTAAGTACTACCCACAATAAAAACTGTGTTAGGCCCACAGCCGCTATACCCAGTATTTTACCCATCATCAACTGAAATGGTTTCACTGAGGAAATAATCACTTCCACGATGCGGTTGTACTTTTCTTCGATAACTCCTTTCATTACCTGCACCCCATACAAGAAGAGGAAGAAATAAATTAAGAGACTGCTTACATATGCTGTGATCCAGGTGGTATTATCATTGCTGGTTCTTTCCCCTTCGCTGGTTATGCTTATGGTATCCAGTTCGATATTTGATTTCAACTCTTCCAGCATTTCTTCGGTAATACCGGCCCGGGTCATTTTGATGCGTTCAATTTCCTGCTCCAGTAAGCGTTCGATTTCGCCGGTCACGTTGAAATGCGGGTTGGTCTCACTAAACAGTTGTACCCCTTGGGGATCGTCCACATCCAACTTGGGTATATATAGCAGTGCATCCCTGCGCCCACTGATCAAGTTACTTTTGGCTTCTTCCAACTCCCCATCTAAATAGGTGAAATTAATCCCCTTGGTGTCCTTAAGCTTGTTTATTCCTAAACCACTGTCATCGATCACACCAATAAATTTTTGGTCGCCCTCTTCTGTAAAGGTGATCCACAACATAGCCCCGATCAAACCTGTAAATAAGATCGGGGTAAGAAATGTCATGATGATAAAGGACTTCTTACGCACCCGTGTTAAGTACTCCCGCTGTAGTACCAGAAGGATCTTATTCATGACTGCCCTGCACTTTAGTTATAAAGATATCGTTCATACTGGGTATTATCTCTGCAAATTTGTGGATCTCCGTGTGTTCGATTAATGCTTTAAGCAAGTGGTTGGGGTTGCCGGAGTCCAGTATGCGTATTTTACTGTAGTACAGATCATCATGAAGGTCCTGGCTTTCCAAAATTTGATAGCGAGATTCCAACTGTGTCAATTTACCCACA
>JAOTYN010000257.1 GCA_029861825.1 Cyclobacteriaceae bacterium | reverse complement strand
GGCAGTAATTAATCTGGCAATTTCAGACAGGTAATCGTGTCGTTGATCATCACTGGTAGCTTTCCACAATGGAAACGCCTCTTCAGCGGCAGCGACAGCTAATTCCACATCTTTGTCATTAGACGCCGCTACTTCAGCATAAGGTTCTCCCACGCTGGGGTTAAATACAGGAAGGTACTGACCGGAATCAGGCTCTTTTAAGCTACCTCCAACATAATTGAGCAGTCTTTTCATTCGGTACCCTAATACTTTGTAGACTCGTTAAAAGGTAGTCTATTTATTCTAACTAGGAAAGTAGTTACCAATTTCACTTTTTATGTAATTTGCACCTAACCTAAGAATCTGTACATATTCCTCAATAGCCTCTTCCCTGAATCGAGTAGCCGGACCTGAGGCGCTTAACGCTGCCACCACTTGGTCCTGTACATTAAATACAGGTACAGCTACACAGATCAGACCATCTTCCAACTCTTCACGATCTATGGCATATCCACATTGAGCTATGGTCGACAACTGATGCCGAATCATTGTGGTATTAATTAACGTTTTTTCAGTATAAGCCTGGATCTTGGTGGATTCGAGATATGCATTAAGGATTGCAACCTGTGAAAATGCCAATAGAACCTTGCCAAGAGCGGTACAATGTACTGGTGTATAGTGTCCAACGGTTGAACTCAATTTCAATCCTTTTGGGCTTTCAATCTTGTCTACAATCAATACCCCTTGTGGTTGTAGTATGCCTAGATGGACCGTCTCGGTGATTTCTTTGGCCACCTTCTCCAGGTGCTTGTGGGCGCAATTGACCAATGCACCATGTAATTCCACCCGACTACCCAATTCGAAGAGTTTTAAGCCCAAGCGGTATTTGCCCGACAAAGGATCTTGTTGCAAAACCTTAAGCTCTGCTAGAGTGGACATTTGCCGGTAAATGGTACTTTTGTTGGAGCCCAATTGCTGCGCTAATTCACGAACACCCCACTCCGGTTTCAAGGAAGTGAAATGATCTAAAAGATGAAAAGCTTTAGTAATGGTTGAGCTCATAATTATTCTAAACAATTCTTAATCCCACGGACCCCAGCCCTTCAGCATGCGCCTCTACCAGAAATCCACTTTCAAAGAACCTGGCGGCGGTAGCAGCTCCGGCCAATACAATATCACCTGCTTTAAGAATACGGTTGTGAGATCTTAGTAGCCCTACCGCGGTGACCAGTGAATTCCATGGATCACCCAGAATAGCACTGGAGTTTCCAGTTTCCACCATTTCGTTGTTAAAACTTAGGCTAATTTCGATATTGCTTATTGGAGTGCTTACCGGATACCATGAACCAACAGCAAAAGCCGCTGACGAACAATTGTCGGCCACAACATCTTCAAGGGAAAACTTAAAATCACGGTATCGGGAGTCAATAATTTCCACTGCTACAGCCACTCCTTGAACGAACTGTTCAATATTTTGCAAACTTATGTGGCCATCTATATTCTTGCCAATGAGAAAAGCAATTTCCGGCTCTGCACGGGGATGTATGAAGTTCTCAATCGACACCTCATCTCCTGAATGAAAGCGCATACGATCAGTAAGGCTACCCCAAATGATTTCTTTTACTCCCATTTGCTCCATCTTGGCCAGGCTGGTAAACCCCAGCTTAACACCCACCACCTGTTCTCCCCGATCCACACATTTCTTCAACAGCAGATCTTGCACGTGATATGCTTCAGCCAAGCTAAGCTGTGACGATAAACTTATTTGAGGAATAGCCTCTGCCTGAAGAGCAGCGTCATCTAGTATCTGCGCAAATTGATCCATTCTTGTTGTCCCATTTATTGGGACGGCGTTTCAATAAATTTATTCAAGAAAGGTTAGATATGCAAATAAGTCATGGATGTTAAAAGAGAAGATAGCTAAGTCAGTGACCCCAAAGTGAGCAAGGTAATTTCAGGAGCCATTCCCACCCGACCTGGGAAGGCTAACACACCAAATCCCCGGTTGATATAGAGACGCTGTCCATTTTCTTCATACAAGCCGGCCCATCTGGGGTATCGAAAGCGGACTGGACTCCATTTGATATTTAGGGCGGGGATCTCAATACCCATTTGCATACCATGGGTATGGCCGGACAAGGTCAGATCGATATCGGTGTGGCCTTTAACCTGATGTTCAAAATGTGTAGGATCGTGAGAAAGCAAAATCTTGAAGTTATCCGTCGGCGCATTCTTACGCGCTACCTGCAGATTACCCACTTGATGGAACCCTTTACCCCAGTTGTGCACGCCGATTAAGGTTATTTCCTGCTCATCCAGGGTTATGTTCACATTTTCGTCCTCCAACAATCTGAATCCCATAAGTTGGTGGATTTCTTTCAACCGGGTTACACTTTGGGATTTTTCAGAAGACGAGAAATTCCCGTAATCGGCATAATCGTGATTTCCGAATACGCTGAATTTGCCATACTTGGCTTTGATTTGGCTAAACACTTCGATCCAGGGTTCGGCTTCACTGGCGTGTACATTCACCAGATCGCCGGTAAACACTACTAGGTCAGCGTCCAATTCATTAATCATCTGTACAGCCCTTTGAACAGGGTCCAGGTCACCTGCGAAACTGCCCAGATGTGCATCGCTGATCTGCACGATTTTCAACCCGTCGAATGCCTGGGGGATTCTAGGCGAATCGATTTTTTCCCGCAAAACCCGAAAATTGAATTTACCCCATAAGATCCCATAAACCATCCCGCCAAACATCAAGCTACCGGCCACCATGCCGATTTGCGTAAAAAAGGTTCGGCGTGAAAAATCTGTGGAAGAAAGTTTGCTGTAGCCAAACGACAGCAGATTCACCATATCATCCATGGCATGGAACGCCAGAAATATCAACTTTGGAACGAAAAAGGTCAGGAAAATGCCAATGATCACACTTAAAGTAGTGCTGCTGCGAAAATTCCCGCGGTTGATCAAACCGTAAACCAATACCCCTATGCAAATTAAGCTGATCAACCAGTACACGATATTAACCCACAATCTGGTGTTTTCGGAATGTCCGGATATCACACTGCTAAGGCCTTTGAAAATGTAAAGGTCTATTAAACCAAAAATCACCAGCACAAAAATCAATGTTTTCATAAATACAGATTACCCACAGCTCTGAAAACGAATTAGAAAATATCAAGTTACATTTTAAGGCGATGGATTGGGGATTTGTTCATGGATTATTTCCAGCTTACGGATCAACTCCGGATCAAGCTCAAGATCGATACTGGAGATATTTTCTTGAAGTTGCTTCATGGAAGTGGCGCCTATTATGGTACTAGCTACAAAAGGCCTACCGGATACAAATGAAAGAGACATTTGGGTAAAAGATACGCCGAACTCATCAGCCAACGCTGCATATTTTGCAGTAGCACTCATGGCATTGTCGTTCAAATAACGCCGGTAGGTTGGAAATAATGCAATACGGCTATTCGCCGGCATTTGACCGTTAAGGAACTTTCCGGTCAAGGTACCAAAGCCCAATGGAGAGTAAGCCAGTAATTTTATATTCTCTCGCATGGATATTTCAGCTAGTCCCACTTCGAAGAGGCGGTTCAAAAGAGAATACGGGTTCTGTATGGTGATCATGCGCGGCAGATCTTGTTGCTGGCTAAGTCTCAGAAATTGCATGGTGCCCCAAGGTGTTTCATTAGACAAGCCCACATGAAGCACCTTTCCGGAATCAATCATTTCTTTAAGTGTGTCCAGAACCTGGTGGATGTTATCCTGCCATTGGTCATTTGGATCGTACTGATATCCTCTTTTGCCGAAGAAATTGGTCTTGCGTTCCGGCCAATGAAGCTGATAAAGATCCAGGTAGTCAGTGCCTAGCCGTTTTAAACTGCCTTCCAGCGCTTCAAATATGGAATTCCGATCAAAGCCTGTGGTGCGGATGTGCTTGGTAAAAGGTGCGGGACCGGCTATTTTGGAGGCCAATACTACCTTATCACGATTACCGGTTTTCTTAAACCAGGATCCTATGATTGTTTCAGTTAACCCGTAGGTTTCCTGGCGGGGTGGAATCGAATACAACTCCGCAGTATCAAAAAAATTAACACCCTGGTCTAAGGCATAACTCATTTGCTGATGGCCCTCGGCCCGGTTGTTTTGCTGTCCCCAGGTCATGGTACCCAGACATATTCGACTTATCTTAATGTCCGTGTTAGGAAGAGTGGTATATTTCATATTCGGAAGTAAGCGGTTAACAGTGACTTTAGGAATATTGAATTAACTAAGAAGTCAAGGCATAAGTTTAGTTCACAAGGTTTAAATAAAAAAGTGGTACTCATAACGAATACCACTTCAGCAATTTCACTTAAGTCGACTACTACTGCCAAGCGCCGAGAATTGCCCCCATTAATGCCAGGAACACCACTTGATACAAGGAATCTATTAACCATAGCTTAATACTTTTTCTTTGGTACAATAAATTGATCCCTATGGAGGTGGCAATAAAAAAGAGTCCTACATATAACCCATGGTACAGGCCCTGAAGCCAACCAATAGCCTCCCCATCACTATGCCCTTGCACCAACATCGCCATACCTAATGCCATTATTAACATCAATACAAAGCTGGAGCCAAATATTTTACCCATATTTCCCTGTTGAAGATACTCATCAGTAAATCCCAGCTCTTTCTGCCAAATCTTACCAAAGATCGAGGCGCCGTACCAAGCAGCCCCTAAAGCAAAAGCGGCCCCAGCGGCTACCAAAACGGCCAGATAATTGATGTTTGAAAAGTCCATAGTTTTTGAATTTTTGATTTACTAATTTAAGTTAAACAGCTATATATTAGTCATTTATCTTTTATAAATCAAGAAAACTATAGGTAAGTGACAGCTGCCACGTCAGCAAGACTCTTATTGGCGGACTAAGTCCATATCGCCAGTGGCTGCCTGAAAACTGCCGTTACTGTCAAAATCAAAATCCAAGGCAGGTTGTAGCATCAAGGAGTTATTTGAAAGTTGAAATCCCCATATGACGGAACTGCTGGGGTCAGTATCCAGTACCGCTTCCAACATATTGTTGACAGCGAAGAACTGACCGGTAGTAATCTGGGGATTCTTCCCAACAGGAGTAACTACCAAAGTAAAATTACCATTTACGGAAACTGTCAGGGTGCTGGTTCCGCCATTAGCAATAACCTCAATTTGCAGTTGTGGATTGGCATTTACACTGGTAAATACGGCCCTGGTGGCTTCCCAATTTCCCTCCAGGTCCGCAATAGTGAATAACGAACCGCCGGGATTGTCGTCATCACTAGAGCAACCAAATACCAACAGTACTGCTAAACTTAATACCAACCATTGGAGGCAATAATTCCATTTCCGATTTGTCCACATAACAAAGACCTAAAAATTTTTCCGTATCAAAAATAATACAAATATCTTGGCTAAGCAGGCTATGTACCTACAAATCCCTAAAAGTGGCAATTTTTGATTGGAATTGGAATATCCAAATTGCTTGAAGAGTAGTTGGCGGGTAATTATTCCGGATCTATTAGGGCCAGCATTGATTTGTAAATACCCTTACATTATTTATATCGTAAGGCAAAAGGAACGATAATACCGGCACTAAAATACCCATAACGCCGGGTACTGGAAATTTCTCGATCGAACCCCGGATCGAACATTTTAACAGCATCACTAACTTCTGACTCCCGACCCTCCTTATGCAACCAGTTGTAGCCCCATTCTACATAAAACCCCAATCCACCTTCAGTACCGGCAGGGTCCAGCAAACTTAGGCGGACCTTTGCGGTATACTCATTGAAGTGGTTCTTGTCTTCATGGATCTCAATCAATGTAGAGGCATCCCGGTAATTGTATTTGCGATTGTGCAAGAGAATGGAACCAACCTGGCCTTGAATTACAAATAGGGGCGCAATGACATACCGCACACCTCCACCCAAGGAGAGCTGATCCATAGACATGGTGAACCTTCCCAGTTCACCCCTCATGTTCCGGCTGTAAACGTGAAAGTTCACCTCCACAAAATAAGAGACCTTGCTGTCCTTGGGTATTATGGAAGCCCCTACCATGCCGTTAACTCCCAGTAGGCGATGCCTTACTTTTTGATTTTGGAAAAATGCTGCACTGATCTCCTCCACCTCTGCCATCTGCCAGGAATGCCCATAGCCGACACCGAAATACAACGGATATGGACCACAACTAGCTGCATCTCTAAATTCTGAAGTGGATAGTTGTCCCCTTGACAAAAGTGGAAACAGCATTAAGATC
>JAOTYN010000256.1 GCA_029861825.1 Cyclobacteriaceae bacterium | reverse complement strand
CGTTGCCCACCAAAGCATCGATCTGGCCAACCCTAAACCAAATTATAACAAAACCGCAGGCTACACTCAGCAAGAGATTGATGGATTTGAAGCTTTATTGAAGGCTGGTTTTGTGGATACCTTCCGTTACCAGTATCCGGATCAGGAAGGCGCGTACAGCTATTGGAGTTATATGTTCAATGCCCGGGAAAATAACACGGGGTGGCGTATTGATTATTTTCTTTGCAGTCAGCGCATATTGAAAAAGCTGGTCGATGCCAAAATTTACCCCGAATATAGGGGCTCGGACCATTGCCCTGTGGCTATAACCCTTGAATTATGAAAACTCTTATGCATATTGTGTTGGTGGCCGCCATTATATGCTCCTGCCGGAAACCGGAGCAGCCGGAAGCCGTAATTTCTCATCCTATGAATACATCTACCGAAGATATTATTGGCACTCTGCCTTCTGGCGATAGCATTAAGGTGTTCACCCTGACCAATGAGCAGGGATTGAGTATGAGGGTAATGGAGTTTGGGGGGGTGATCCTATCACTGATGGTCCCGGATCGCCAAGGAAATTTGGATGATGTAGTTTTGGGATTTGATGGGTTGGAGCCATACTTAAAGGAGTCTCCATATTTCGGGGCGTTGATCGGACGATATGGTAACCGCATAGCCAAAGGAATGTTTACCCTGGATGGGCATCAATACCAGCTGGTTCAGAATAATATAGGCAATCACCTGCACGGTGGTACTATAGGCTTTGATAAAGTAAAATGGGAGGGAAGCCTGGTAGATCATGACTTGGGCCCGGCTATTGAATTGCGCTATGCCAGCGATGACGGAGAGGAAGGGTATCCCGGCACTTTGCAAAACAGGGTAACTTATATACTGCGGCACGACAATGCCCTGCAAATTGATTATCACGCAACTACCGACCGCCCCACCATCGTAAACCTCACGCAGCACAGCTATTTTAATTTGAATCCAGCTGCGGCCTCCATCCTAGACCACCAGGTATCGTTGTATGCTGCATATTTTTTGCCTGTTGACGAAACGCTAATCCCGTTGGGCGAACAACAACCTGTGGCCCTTACTCCCTTTGATTTTCAGGATTTTCATGCCATTGGCGAACGTATAGACGCTGATCATCCGCAGATCGAAATTGGAGGAGGTTATGATCATTGCTGGGTGCTGAAGGCCGATGGCGATACCTTATCTATGGCGGCAGAAGTTTATGAGCCTGTTACCGGCCGGGTCATGAAGGTGCATACCACCGAACCTGGCGTTCAATTTTATACGGGTAATTTTCTGGATGGGACTCTGATTGGGAAAAAAGGTCAGGTTTATGCCAGGCGTTCTGGTTTTTGTTTGGAAACCCAACATTTCCCGGACAGTCCTAATCAACCCGATTTCCCCAGTGTGCGATTGGACCCGGGCCAGGTTTATGAAAGTACCACCGTTTACAGCTTCAGTACCCGGTAATTTTAGTTCGAATTCAACCGTATGATTTCGATCTCGCTATTATCAATTTTGAAATTCGTTATTCCACAGAATTACTTTAAATTGAAGGCCTGAAACACCTGGGAGCAGATATCCTGTGCGTAATGGTCTTTCAAAACTCATGTGTTCCGTATGTACTTATTAGGTTACGATTTGGGAAGTTCTTCGGTTAAGGCCGCCTTGGTAGATGCGCAAACAAAGCGTACGGTAGCCCTCATGCAACAACCCCAAACAGAAATGCTTATTAGTTCACCGCATCCCGGGTGGGCAGAACAAGACCCCGAAGTATGGTGGGAACACGTTTGTGCCTTGACCCAAGAACTATTGAACATCCAGGGAGTAGATGCCGGTGATATCAAAGGTATTGGCATTGCCTATCAGATGCACGGGTTAGTGCTAGTGGACCGTAACCTCGAGGTGCTGCGTCCCTCCATAATCTGGTGCGACAGCCGCGCCGTAGATATCGGAGAAGAAGCGTTTATGCAGCTGGGACGTGATAAATGTCTCAGACATTTGCTGAACAGCCCGGGTAATTTTACCGCCAGCAAACTGAAGTGGGTGCAAATGCATGAACCGCAGATTTACCAAAAAATTCATAAAATGCTGCTGCCCGGGGATTACCTGGCAATGAAATTGACGGGCAACCTGCACACCACCATCTCAGGCCTTTCAGAAGGAATCCTGTGGGATTTTGACAAAGGACAAGTGGCTGATTTTCTGATGGACCATTACGGGATCGATAGCAATATGATACCGGATCAGGTTCCAACCTTTGGCATCCAGGGAGAGGTTGATGCGGAAGCAGCCCAACTTTCAGGCTTACAAGCAGGTACACCGGTTTGTTATCGCGCAGGAGATCAACCCAATAATGCCTTGGCTTTGAACGTTATGGCACCGGGCGAGGTGGCGGCTACCGGGGGTACCTCTGGAGTAGTGTATGGTATTGTAGATAAGCCAACCTTCGATGAGCAGGTACGCGTAAACAGCTTTGCGCATGTCAATTACAGGGAAGATAATCCATCCATCGGAGTCTTGCTGTGCATAAACGGCGCTGGTATCCAGTACCGTTACCTAAAGCAGCTTCTGCACGGACCCGAAACGCCCTATGAAGAAATTGAAAAGCTGGCGGCATCCGTTCCGGTAAATTCAGAAGGTCTCAGGATCATACCTTTTGGGAACGGTGCGGAAAGGGTCTTGGGCAACAAAGATCTGGGTTCTCAAGTGATCAATCTGCAATTAAATCGACACGGTCCCGCTCATCTCTACCGGGCTGCCTTAGAGGGCATCGCCTTTAGTTTTGTATACGGAATGGAAGTGCTGCAGGAAATGGGTTTGAATCTCAACATAATAAAAGTAGGTAATGATAACCTGTTCCAGTCCCAGGTCTTTTCTGCTACTATTTCGGAAACTTTACAATGTGAAATTCAAATGGTGGAAACCACCGGTGCTCTGGGAGCTGCTTTTGCTTCCGGGATCGCCATCCAACTATACAGCGATATGGACCAGGCTTTAGGGGATAATCCGGTACTTCATACCTTTACTCCGGAAGGAGAGGGGGCCCACCAGCAGGGTTACGAAATTTGGAAAAATGACCTGCAGCGACTTGTGGACAAAACATAACGAACTATGATAACTGATAAAACTGATTTAAACATTACCCTTGGCGATACGGTATATTTCCCCAGTATAGACCGTATTTCCTTCGAAGGTAAAGAGTCTGATAATCCTTTGGCCTTCAAATATTACGATGAGAGTAAAATGGTGGCTGGGAAATCCATGAAAGACCATTTTCGGTTTGCCGTAGCATATTGGCATACCTTCTGTGGCACCGGCATGGATCCCTTCGGCGCCCCCACTAAGGATTTTCCCTGGTTGGGAGCGAGTGATGCGGTTCAGGAAGCCAAAGATAAAATGGACGCTGCTTTCGAGTTTATCACCAAGCTGGGAGTACCCTACTATTGCTTTCATGATTTTGATTTAGTTCAGGAGGGAAATTCACTGAAAGAATCCGAATACCGCTTGCATGCCATATCGGATTATGCTTTAGAAAAGCAAAAGGCATCTGGTGTGAAATTGTTGTGGGGTACCGCTAATCTCTTCTCTAATCCGCGCTACATGAATGGGGCTGCCACCAATCCGGATTTTCATACCGTAGCCTATGCGGCAGCTCAAGTGAAAAATGCCTTGGACGCTACCATCAAGCTTAATGGCGAAAACTATGTGTTCTGGGGAGGGCGGGAAGGTTATATGTCGTTGTTAAACACCAATATGAAGAAGGAGCTTGACCACCTGGCGCGCTTTCTGCACATGGCTCGCGACTATGCCCGCCAACAAGGGTTCGAAGGCAATTTTTTTATTGAGCCCAAACCAATGGAACCCACCAAGCACCAATACGATTTCGATGCGGCCACGGTAATTGGCTTCCTCAGGGAATACGATTTAATGGACGATTTTAAACTCAATCTGGAGGTTAACCATGCTACCTTGGCACAACATTCCTTTCAACACGAATTGGAGGTGGCTGTTGGAGCTGATCTGTTGGGCAGCATCGATGCCAACCGCGGTGATTATCAAAACGGTTGGGATACCGATCAGTTTCCAGTGAATATCTATGAACTTGTTGAGGCCATGCTGGTCATCGTAGAAGGAGGCGGAATTCAGGGCGGGGGTGTAAATTTTGACGCCAAAACTAGGCGCAACAGTACCGATCTGGAAGATATATTCTATGCCCATATCGGTGGGATGGATGCCTTTGCGCGGGCTTTACTGATTGCTCATGATATCTTGGAGCACAGTAATTACCGGGCCTTGAGAAAAGCTCGTTACAGTAGTTTTGATACCCCTCAGGGAACGGCCTTCGAACAAGGACTAACGAACTTGTCGGAACTGCATGCCCTGGCCAATGAAGATGATGAACCGCCATTGCAAAGCGGCCATCAGGAACTCTTTGAGAATATAATCAATCAATATCTCTAAGCTAATGGACTATATGAAATAACTAAGGTTTGAAATAAACCCAAATCAATGTTATGTTCTCATTTATGTTTAAATTCGCCTTTCCCGGAAGTTGACCAAGATTGGAAATGATAAAATATTGGATAAAAAGCTCAGGAATCTACCTACTGATTGCTTTTTCATGCCAATCAGCCCCAGAAAGTGACACTGAATCACCATCCCTTTTTGCCAGACTGGACAGCATACAAACCGGTATTAATTTCATAAACCGGGTCCAGGACGGCAAAGATTTTAACATCTTGAAATACCGAAATTTTTATAATGGTGGGGGAGTAGCAATTGGTGATATTAACGGAGACGGACTGTCCGACATCTATTTCACCGCCAATATGGGAGCCAATAAACTCTACTTGAATCTCGGTGATTGGCAGTTTGAAGATATTACCCAATCTGCGGGAGTAGCCGGCAGCCGAGCCTGGAGCACCGGAGTTACCATGGCCGATGTTAACGGCGATGGTTACTTGGACATATATGTGTGCAATTCAGGTGATGTACAGGGCGATGATAAAGAAAACGAGCTTTTTATCAATCAAGGGGACCTTACTTTCAAGGAGGCCGCTGCCACTTATGGACTCAATGATCCCGGCAGTTCTACCCATGCGTCCTTCTTCGATTATGATGCGGATGGAGACCTGGACTGTTATATTCTTAATAACAGCTTTAAAGATCCCAGTCGAATTGAATTATACCGTGTAGAGCGTACCTCCCGCGATGCCGCTGGTGGGGATAAACTGTTTCGTAATGATGAGGGTGGGTTCGTGGACGTCAGCGAGCAGGCCGGAATATACGGCTCGGAGATTGGCTTTGGGCTGGGCGTTTCCGTGGGCGACCTTAATTCGGATATGCGGCCCGATATTTATATCAGCAATGATTTTTGGGAGCGGGACTACCTGTATTTGAACCAGGGCGATGGCACCTTTTCAGAAGAATTGATTGATCGCATGACGGTGATCAGCATCTCCAGTATGGGGGCCGACCTGGCCGACATCAATAATGACGGGACTATGGAGGTTTTTAGTACCGATATGCTGCCGGGCGACAATTATCGCCTGAAAGCGGCTACTATGTTTGATGAATTTTATGTGGAGGGCTTAAAAGCGAGGTCCAGTTATCATTACCAGATCCTGCAAAATTGCTTGCAAGTGAATAATGGTCAGGCGCAGTTTCAGGAATTGGGCTTCCTTTCCGGAATCGCCGCCAGCGATTGGAGTTGGGGAGCATTGGCTTTGGATCTTCAGAACGACGGTTGGAAGGACTATTTTGTCTGTAATGGTATTTACCATGATATTATGGATCGGGATTTCGGCAACTTTATTTCCGATCAAGAGAGCATCAAACAAGTGATGCAGGAAAAAGGAGAATTTGATTTCCGTGATTTCTTACCCTACCTGCCATCCGTCCCCCTTCCTAATTATGCTTTTGTAAATCAAGGGAACCTCACTTTTAAAAACCAGGCTGTGGAACTAGGGCTGGCTGAGCCAGGTTTTAGTAATGGAGCAGCTTACGGCGATCTGGACAACGATGGGGACCTGGACCTGGTGGTAAACAATGTAAATATGCCCAGCTTTGTCTATCGCAATCTCACCGACAGCCTTACCGACAATCATTACCTTAAGGTTACCCTGGAAGGTAAGGCTCCTAATCACTGGGGCATTGGTGCGGAGGTGCGGATTTTTTACCAGGAGAAAATGCAGGTGGCACAACAATATCAGTCAAGGGGCTTTCAAAGCGCCGTGGAGCCGAGGATCACCTTCGGAGTAGGCACCTCTCAAAAAATAGATAGC
>JAOTYN010000255.1 GCA_029861825.1 Cyclobacteriaceae bacterium | reverse complement strand
GATCATAAGAGGGGTCTTAAATGATTCATCATAAATAAACCTTTTATCAAACCAGCCATGTTCGCCCAGATAGAAGCCTTGATCGGAGGTATAAACCACGATAGTATTATCCGCAAGTCCTTCAGCTTCCAAATAATCCAGCACCTCACCTACTCCATCATCCACTGCCGCTATACAACCCAAATAATCTTGCATATAGCGCTGATAGCGCCAACGCATTAATTCCTCCTTAGACATACCCGCATATCGAGCCCTGAAATCTTCATTGATAGGTCCGTATACCGAATCCCAGGCCGCCCTCTGGCGGGCGTTCTGACGGCCAACCTCTCTCTCGAACGCCTTTTTATCCCAATTTGCGGTTTCCTTGATGCCCAATTCATCCATAAGCTCGGGGTAGATCTTAGAGTCACCCGCCCAGTTCATATGCTGTAACAGGTTCATTTCAGCAGTTTTAGCAGCGGTGCCACGCCCCTGGTAATCGTCAAATAAAGTAGGTGGTTCCACAAAGGCGCGCTTAGTAAATTCCGCATAATGTCGTTGGGGTGGTAACCATTCGCGGTGGGGTGCTTTGTGCAGGTACATTAAAAGGAACGGCTTAGTGCTATCCCTTTGGTGTTGCAACCAGTTTAAAGTCATTTCTGTAATTATGTCGGTAGTATAGCCTTCTAAAGTAATGCGGCCCTCCTCCTTGGTGATAAAATCTGGATTATAGTAGGTCCCCTGTCCGGGCAGGATCTTAAATTCGTCAAAACCTTTAGGGTTATTGCCGAAATGTAGCTTGCCGAACATGGCAGTTTGATAACCGGCATTTTGTAACAACTGCGGAAAAGTAATGTTGGTGGTGTCAAAGGGCATCATGTTATCAATCTTGCCGTTGAGATGGGTGTGTTTGCCGGTGAGAATGGTAGCTCGCGATGGTGCGCAGATGGAATTGGTCACACAGGCATTGGTGAATAACATTCCTTCTTGCGCAATGCGATCAATATGGGGTGTTTGTATTAAATGATCACTGTAAGCGCTGATGGCTTGATAGGCGTGATCATCGGACATGACAAACAAAATATTGGGTCGGCTTTCTAGCTTTTCAGGTTCCTGCTTTGCCCTGTCTGTTTGACAAGCCCATATGGTAACGAAAATGACTATATAATACAAGGTCGGGGCGTGATGCTTCATAAGTAGGCGTCTAGATTGATTAAATCCTGTACATGTTAAAGAAATACCTTCTTTAACGAAAATAATTTGTCCTAAATTGTAATGGAATGAAGGGTAGATTTCAAGTGGTGCTTTTTATGATATTCGTCTGGGGAATCCATTCCGTGGCGGCGCAAACCATCAAATTGAAATTTAAAAGGCAGGATTCTCTTTATGTGGGTAACATGAGTCCTAAGTGGTTTGATAAGGTTCAAGTGCAACTCAAACAGGACCATACACTAGTGGGCTCACAGGGCTTGATGGCTGGACCGCGTTTTGGAATGTTGCACTTTACAATTGAAGCCAATCAGCTGCAGAGCCTTGATTCATTGATGATAAAACTGAACAACGGCTGGTATCCATTGACCAACGTTAAATTCGACCGCAACAAACTACAGGCCTCCTTCGACTGGCAATATCGCAATCCAGCAGCTGAAGAGGATCTCCAAGTGCTGAAACAGGTAGTTGATTTACTGGACTCGGAATCGTACTGGAATCCACGGGACGACCGGTTGTGTGAAGACGATGCCAGGAACCATAATTGGAGCCTGTATTGTGCCATACGGCAGGCGTACTTGGACCTTACCGGCGATTTTAATCACCGGGCAGCAGCCTTGGAAATGGTGCGAAAGGAGATCAGCTTGACAGATCCCAAAGGAAATACGAACATCAAATCATGCAGTTCAATAATGAACGATCCCACAAACAGGTGCTTGAACTATTGGATCGATGTATACTCCAACTGCAAGAAGAATTCAATTAATGTATATTTGAGCGCAACTTAGGTACTACCATATGAAAGCACTGACATTACTTATTTTCGCCTGCCTGCCATGTTCGGCCCAAGTGGGTGTAGGACAACCTGCCCCCTCCGACGCCACCATCCTATTCGATGGCAGCACAGAATTGCTGCATCAAAACTGGAAGTACTGGGATGGCCCCCGTCTATCTGCGGAACCACCCATTAAATGGGAACTGGTACAGGATCCAGTGGATGAGGGCATGGCTATCAATAGCAACGATCCTGCGGCCGCCGGGGGTAAATATGGTGCAGCTGATATTGTAACCAAAGAAAAATTTCGCGATTTCAAACTACATGTGGAGTTCTTGATCGCTTATCCCGGAGGGAACAGCGGAGTTTATCTGCAGAATCGATATGAGATTCAAATACTGGATGGTGATTCCACTAAACACGGCCTGGCCGCCGTGATCAATGAAACCCCATCTCCCTACAAATATTATAACGGGCTCAACAAATGGAATGCTTATGATGTGGTATTCCGGGCGGCAAGATTTGAAAATGGCAAGCGGGTCCAGAAAGCCTTGGTCACTGTGTATTTTAACGGGACTAAAGTGCACACCAATCAAACTATAAACCAGGTCTGGGGAGGCCCTAATTCGGGACTTGACGGAGGTAATCAAGGAGGGAAAGGGATAACCGATACTCCAGGTGGCATAAAATTACAGGCCGAGGGCCATAATGTGCTTTACCGTAATATTTGGATAAAGGAAATAGACCTGGTCAAAGCAGATACAGATTTTTAGCCCCACTATTGGTTGCGCAGCTCTACCTGTCTCATGGGCATAGCATCAATTCTGTCCAAGAAATCTTGTGCAGGGGTAAATCGATGGGAACGATACTTGATACCTCCATCCTTCCCAATTAACAATACTTGGAAATTGTCCTCAGGAATCTGCAGGTATTGGTTTAGGGTAGCATAGTCCAGTGCCGCCAATTTATCATTCACCCAAACTTGATTAAGGACCATTTCAATCACTACCACCTGGCGTTCCCCAAGCTGACGGTTATACTCCTTCAATTCTTTCAGCTGAGAGCCTCCTAACCCCATGTTTTCAACTTTATGTACGATTATGATCCGATTCTTCCATTGCAAAGACTCTAGCGGATTATGGGACTGTAAGAGCAAACAGCTGATTATTAAGGGCAGTATTTTCATAGAGACAGAACTGTCGAAAGGAAGAATAGTTTATCACCCTTATGCTTATTCTTTATTATTAAAACATTAATAATCGGGCGCAACACATTTGGCGGAGAGTTTCGGCCTGCCCCATGAGATGAGAATCCGTTAGCATCAGACATTTTCGTGGTGATGAAAAGAGTACTTTTAATAATTCCGGCCTAAGGAATTTTCTTATAATATGAATAATATTTAACAATATATTTATATTTTTTGGGTTACCTCTTCTCGCACATCCCATTAAAGTCGAACCCTCCCTAGAGCCACAGACTTAACAAACCATTGGCCTGGAGATTAACTTATTGTATCTTTTTTAAGACCCATCAGCTATGATACTTCGCAATGTGTGTTATGTTCTTTTATTCTTTATCAGCTTGATTACCCATCATCAATCTATGGCCCAGTCAGCGGACTTCACCCAACATGATATCAGTGCCATACCCTTGGAGATGCGGGGCTTTAAGCCCGCCCCCCACGTGCGCTGGAATCGAGGCTCCATCAATCTTGATTCCGGCCACCGGTTGGTGGGATACTTCAGCTACGATCATCAGCAGCAGATCGTGCTCTTCTATGATGAAGGAAAAGTAGATGCTCTAACAGCATTCAAGCTGAATTCGTTTACCTTTTTCGACCAGCAGCTTAAGCAGTTCCGCAAATACCAGGTTCTACCAATGAAGCATTCCCGTCAGATTTTCGAACTGCTTTCCGGTGGGAAGTACCGTCTATTGCGTCAAGAGAGCAGCAGCAGTGCCGCCTACCATAGGCATTCTACCCGTGAGAATCCCAAGTTCACATTCAAGTATTTTGTATGGGATGGAGAGAAGGTATGGACGTATCAACAGTTTCGACATAATCTGCATGCAATAACCAAAAAGGGTTTCCATAAGATGATCATACCCAATATTTCCACCACTTTGAGTTTCGCCGATCGACAACTAATAATAAAAACGCTCAACAGGCTTTCGGAAGAAGATCAGCATAGTCTTCCCAAACTGGCCTTGAAAAATTAAGCTGCTTTCAGACTAGCTATTATAGGGGGTTTTCTTAATTTACTGCCACAGCTACCCCCACCTATGGACAAGTCACAGCACAGACTTCTTCGAGCAGATCTTTTCCGGCATTTAGATGGAATTGTTACAGCTCCTACGGCATTTGCTTTATGGGACGGGCAGATTCTGGATTGTTTGAAAGAACATCCTAAAACCACGCTGCAAGAAGTTTCTGAACATTTCAATGCCAACGAAGGCTACTTGAACGTAGCCATGAGGATGTTAGCCTCCCAGGGTTGGTTACAGTATCGAATCGAATCGGATGAGCAAATTGTTTTAGAGCTTAATGAAAATTCCCTGACATCTTTTGAGCTTATTCCAATATTTAAAGATGTAGTCGACCTGATGAGTTTATCCGGGCGATATCACCCTAGAAAGTTCGAAAAAGAGCCATTTGTCCAATTAGAGAATATATATCTGAAGTACCGTGATCGCTACGGCTTGGCCCCATCTCAAGACCCGGCCATTACCGGGTTACAAGAACAAGTGTTAAAACACATTGAAGGAATTATTGTAGGACCTACGGTGGTGGCTTTAGGAATGAGTGGTATGTTCCATAAGTATTTTATGGAGGCCTCTTTCAAACCGGAGGAATTCCATCAGGATGCTGAAAGTTTCGAACGTTTGCTGGATATATTCTGCTATCTTGATTGGTTTAGTAAAAAGAACGGCACCTATACCTTCACGGAAAAAGGACTGTTCTATGCCAAACGAGCTAGTGCATATGGTGTTACTGTTTCCTACATTCCAACTTTCCGAAAAGTTAGCGAGCTGATTTTTGGTGATCCCACCGTGCTGTGGTCGCAGAAGAATGCTCCAGAGATCCACGTTGACCGTGAAATGAATGTATGGGGAAGCGGAGGCGCCCATGCCACCTATTTCAGGAAAATTGATGAGATCATAATTGATATATTCAACCAACCTATTGAAAATCAGCCAAAAGGGATTGTGGATATGGGGTGTGGCAACGGGGCTTTCATCGAACACCTCTTTGATGTAATCGACAACAGGACCTTGAGAGGCACTCTGTTGAATGAACATCCCTTGTTTCTGGTGGGGGCGGATTACAACCAGGCAGCGCTTAAAGTGACTAAGGAAAATTTGATCCAGGCCGACATTTGGGCTAAGGTCATATGGGGCGACATTGGCCGACCTGATCTGCTAGCCCGTGATCTCCAGGAAGGGTATGGCATTGACCTTCAGGATTTGTTAAATGTTCGTACTTTTCTGGATCATAACCGGATTTGGAAAGAGCCTGCTTCCACCTCATCTTCACCCAGTGAATCGACTGGAGCCTTTGCTTTTAGGGGCAGACGATTACCAAATGCACTGGTGGAGCAAAATCTGCAAGAACATTTGAATAGCTGGGCTCCTTATGTGAAGAGATTCGGGCTGCTGGTAATCGAGCTACATACCATAGCCCCCTATTTGACGGCCGCTAACTTGGGCAAAACCGCGGCAACTGCATATGACGCAACACACGGATTTTCAGATCAATATATAGTTGAAATTGAAGTATTTAATAAAGTAGCTGCCCTAGCCGGGCTTGCTCCGGTCAATCAACATTTTACTAAATACCCGGATTCCGAGCTAGCCACTGTAAGTATAAACCTATTGCAAGAGGGCTAAGTGGTTTAACGATGTTTCCACCAGCGTTTGCCCCGAATTAATTGCCAGAGTGCTTTTAAAAATACGATCAACAGGCAGGACTTAATCTGTGGCCTACACTGGCTACGGCAATGCCTTGTGCCGCCAAATTCTCAGCAAAGTTCATTTCCATGTTTCGGTCTACATAAGACCAGGCTCCCCCTCCGATCCACAGCAACAAAGGAGCGCTTTTTTGGGTATCTGGAACTAACAGGTTTAGCATTTGCAAACTGTCTCTTTCGTCTCCGATAGTCTGCGCATAGCTAATGTTGGTAAACTTGCTAAATTCAAAGTCGTGCTGGCCCCATAATGTTCCGTAAACACCTAACCAGCAGAGAAAGACGAACATGTATCTTTTCATTTTTTTACTAATACATATTAGTTAATTTACCGAAACCCTTGAACAAACTCAAAACCATGCCCGCGGGAT
>JAOTYN010000254.1 GCA_029861825.1 Cyclobacteriaceae bacterium | reverse complement strand
AAGGTAACGAGCTCACTGACGTGCAAGCAGCCTTATATGATAAACCTCAAGTCAAGGAGTTCAATAGCTGGGGACCCCTTGAGGGAAAAGGCTCGTGCATCCAGGGAATCCAAAAGACCTACAAACTGGCCATGGAGACTATGGTATTCGAGGCAGCACCTCCCATTCATTTGGTAATCCTTCAAATCACCATCATAGAAGAGGAACCAGGAGCCAGTCAGGCTTTTGACCTTATCGAAAGCAGTTTTAAAACCGTAAAAAGCCACCAGACCCATGAAAAATAAATCTCGATTTCTTATTTGCTGCATATGCGCTGTGCTATGGAATATAGAAGCCATGCAGGCTCAATTTCAAATGGATGAAGGCTTTTACATTAGCCTTGGCGGATCATACCAAACACTAGGTGGCGATTTTGACGGTGAAGCTGTTCTGGTGGCGCCGCAGGATATTTTTCTCGTTCCTGAGGTAGAAGCCGCCCTGGGGATTGGGGCTAAAGTAGGTTTTCGCGCAGAGAATGTTGCCTTGGAGCTGAGCTTAATGAGAGGGAACCACGATGTCTCTTGGGTAGGAGCGCAGGGAGAAGCCATATTGTCTCTGTGGAGTCTTAGTGTGCAGTACTACCTGTTCTACGACAAGCCTTTCCAGCCATTCCTACAACTTGGATGGTCGCCGGTTACCGCCCTAAGAGTACGGGACGCCGCCGCCCTGGTTACCACCATGGAGGTAAGCGATGCCATCTTTATCAGCAAGATAGGGAATTTTAACGCCGGCGGGGGATTAGCTTACTATTTGTCTCCGAAAGTATTTGTTCATGTGACCGCACTGTATTACCGGCTGAGCTATGGTTCTATTGAAAGCGAGGCCGAGCGGGTAGCAATTGAGCTGGAAGAAGATCTGGTCGCCAACGAATTCAATTTGCAATTTGGCATTGCCTATACATTTTAAAACCAAGGAAAATGAAAAACTTGATACTAACAGTTATGATGATTGTAGCAATCACTGAATGTTGCTGGGGCCAGTTGCCTCAATCTGTAGAAAAAGGACGTATTCAAACTAGAGACGGTTTCTCGCAGGAGTTTGTTAGTCTAAAACTTGAAGGAGATCAATATCTGGTTCAATCAAGAAAAGAAAGTACCCGGATGCCCACGGAAGAGATAATGAGGATCGATAGGCAATCAGGCAGTGAAGCCTTGCTTTGGGGTGGAGCAATGGGAGGAGCAGCGCTATTAGGAAGCCTGTTGGGAGTGAACAGTGCCGAAAACACCACCGGAATTGAAGCGGACAGTGATTCCAAGGCCGCCATAGTAATTGGACTCACGGGACTTGGGGTAGCTATTGGCGTATTAGTGGGCTCCAAGCAAAAAAAGTATGAAACTATCTATTCTCGCGACAGCAGTTATGAAGGCGCACGCTGGCAACTGCAAGTGAAACCCCAGCCTTACAGTGCAGGTCTTACCCTGGCTTATAGATTCTAACCCATAAACTAACTTCATGAGATTATTTGTATACACCATTACCTTGTTATTGTACTTCGGCCTGCTCATTAGTTGTGGCACCAGTAAGAAAGCCATAGAGAATGCCCCAAACGTAGAATTGGTTCAGCCCCCTAATGGTAAGGCCGTAGTTTACCTGATTCGACCCTCCATGCTGGGGCAATTGATCAATACTAAAGTAGAAATTGACGGCCAATATGTGGGCAAGACTAAGGGCAAACAATATCTGTACACTGTTCTAGATCCAGGAACACATACCATAACCTCCATTGCGGAAAATACCAGTGAGGTACCCATTGAGTTGGAGGCCGGCAAACAGTACTTTTTTGAGCAGGAAATCAAAATGGGAGTGCTTAAGGCACGCAATGAATTGGTTAGAATTGAGGAGAAGGACGCGCGAATTAAGCTTCAAAAGTGTAAATTATCTAAAGAATTCATGACAGAACTTTAAATGTAGCCTTAATGAAACACTGTTTACTAGTTATCGGCTTGTTCATTTGGAGCCATTCTGGCTTTTTGGCGCAGGCCCAGTCACAGAAAATCGAAGACATATCCAAATTAAGTAGTAAAAACGTAGGTGTTCTGCAATCGGATGGTGAAGTCTCCGGGTACTATCTCTTCAACTCCCTGGGTAAGGCCAGTAAAGGCATGAAAACCTTTCGGCTCACTATTTTCGATCCCGAACTCAACATTACCAGCACTGCGGAATTTCAGGAAGCCAAGAATTTGATGTTGGTTGAGGGGATCAGTTCAGATTCCCACATTCTTGTAAAATTTGTGGATCATATGAAGTACCGCAGTGTAATGATGATTTTTGATAATGTAGGGCAATTGATATCTAAAATCGATCATCCATGGGATCAGAAGAAAAGGAGAGGACCTGCTGTGAATATTTATGGTAACCGGTATGAGGTTTACAATTTAAAACAAATGCACAGCGTTCGGGGGGGATTCATACATTACATGCCCTGGAATAAGGGGGTATACCATATCGACTTTATAGCCACGGAAAATGATAATGCTTCCTGGGAATATGTGAATACTGAGGACCGTGCGGGCTATCAACATCTGGCCTTCACAGAAGACCTTATTCTGAACACCTTATTGAAACCAGCCCCCAAGAAGGACCAGGCACCGGATTTTTATATTCAAGCCCTGGATGTGCAAACTGGTGAGGAACGTTACCGGATCCATGTAGATAATACCTACCGCCCGCAGCCCATCGCGGTCTATGACGACAGTCAGGACGGGGTAATTAATGTGCTGGGTTTATATTTCGATCCAGACCGCAAAAAAATTTACAGCAATAGTCTCGGTATGTTCAATTATCAAATCAATACAGAAGGGGAAGTATTGGACAAACGGTACGTGCCCTGGGCCAGTGGTTTAGCCCAGAAATTGGGCATGGACAAGAAAGGTAAGACGGAAGGTGGATTCTTGTATTTCCATGAAATCATCCCTCATGCTGATGGATCATTCCTGATTGTGGCTGAGCAGTTCCGTCGCACTGCTGATGCCCTGGGCATCACCTTTGCCCTGATCAATTCCAACGCCTCCGTAACGAAAATGGTAGTGGAGGACCTAATGATAATTGAATTGAATCCGGACTTCAGTTTAAAAAATGCCCATACCATAGAAAAAGACCCTCGCAGTTTTGACCTGCACGGTCACTACGCCGTGGCCAGCAAGTCCTTTGGTAATGTTTATGCCATTGCCCAGGATATGGACCGCGAAGGAGGATTTGATTACAAGTTCTCCCAGGAATTAAACCAAGATGGCCTGTCGGTGCATTATCGCAGCATTGAAAAGGGCACTAATGAGCGTTATATGGGCTCCGTACGGTATCAGAATCAAGAAATCACGCTAGAAAAACATACTTTGGAGGGATGGACACTGAATATCTTTCCTGGCACCAAGGACCGGGTAGCGGTATTTCATTACGTAAATAAAGAAAATATCCTAAATATATACCTGAAGAAGGTCAGCTTAGGTGAAATGGTAGGTAATTAACTGATCCTGCTCCAATTAATATTGGACTTGGGTTGCAAGGCCACCTGCCGTCGAATATTTTCATTTTCAGGGGTCATTAGTTGCGGATCATCCTGGAGTACGGACTGGGCTTCCTGCCGGGCTACCTGCAATAGCTTACCATCCTGACTAAGGTCGGAAATCAGCAGATCCAGCACACCGCTTTGTTGCGTGCCCATAAGATCGCCCGGCCCTCTTAATTTCAGATCCACATCCGCAATCTCAAAACCGTTGTTGGTGCGTACCATGGTTTGAATGCGGGTACGGCCTTCTTTGCTTATCTTGTAATCGGTCATTAAAATACAATAGCTTTGATCTGCACCCCGGCCTACCCGGCCCCTCAACTGGTGTAGTTGGGCCAATCCAAAGCGTTCGGCATTCTCGATGATCATTACAGAGGCATTTGGCACATTAACCCCAACTTCAATCACGGTGGTGGCCACCATTATTTTGGTCTCCGCTCTTACAAAACGCTGCATTTCATAATCCTTATCAGCACTCTTCATTTTTCCGTGAACAATACTCACGGGAACCTGGGGAAATGCCCGCAAGATGCTTTCATATCCATCCTGCAAGTGTTTCAAGTCCATCTTTTCGGATTCCTCAATCAAAGGGTAGACGATGTAAATTTGCCTCCCTTGTTTGATTTGATCCTTCATAAATCCGAAAACCTTTAAGCGGTTGCTGTCGTATCGATGGACTGTTTCGATAGGCTTTCGACCAGGGGGTAATTCGTCAATCACCGATACATCCAGGTCTCCGTAAAGGGTCATGGCCAGAGTGCGTGGAATAGGTGTGGCGGTCATCACCAATACATGAGGGTAAAAGTCCCGGTTTTTGCTCCAAAGCTTGGCCCTTTGTGCCACCCCAAAACGGTGCTGTTCGTCGATCACCGCTAACCCCAGGCTCTTGAATTGCACAGGATCTTCCAATAACGCATGAGTGCCAATAAGAATATGCAAGGAGCCCTCCTCAAGTTCTTGGTGCAGATCCCTGCGAACACTCTTTTTGGTGGATCCTGTGAGTATGGCGATGGTCAGACCTAGTTTGTCGGCGTATTCTTTCAAGCCACGGTAATGCTGCTCCGCCAAAATTTCGGTGGGGGCCATTAACGCCGCCTGACTGCCACCCCCTATTACGGTCAACATACAAATAAATGCCACCACTGTCTTGCCGCTGCCCACGTCTCCTTGTAGCAATCTGTTCATCTGGTTGCCCGACCGAAGGTCCCGATAGATCTCTTTTATAACTTTCTTTTGTGCATTGGTTAGTTCAAACGGTAAATGGTGGTGATAAAATTCATGGATAAAGCTGGTCTCCTGAAAGGGCCGGCTGGGGAATTTATCCACTCTGGCTAACTTCAGCTTGAGCAGCCGTAGCTGGACATAAAACAACTCTTCGAACTTCAACCTCCACCGGGCTTTTTGAAGGTGAGACTGATCTTTTGGAAAGTGGATGTGCTGCACCGCCTGTCGCTTAGACATCAGGGCCAGCCGATCGATCAGGTAAACGGGTAGGGATTCGGCAATTTTAGGTAATGCTTGGGTGAGTAATTGCTTTTGCAGTTTACCGATTGCCCTACTATCCAGGAATCGGGCTTTTAGCTTTTCGGAGGTGTGATAAACCGGCTGCAGGTATCCTTCTTGCTGATGACCAGGTGTAAAGACCTCTAACTCAGGGTGTGCAATATTGATTTTCCGACCATATCTAGAGGGCTTTCCAAAAGCCACATATTCTGCGCCGGACTGTAATTTTTTCTGCACCCATTTAATACCTTTAAACCATACCAGCTCCACGCTCCCCGTCTCATCCGAAAGTTGAGCCGCCAGCCTCTTCTTACGGCCACTGCCTACTGTTTCCAAATGTTTCAAGGTTCCCCGGATCTGCACATTCGGCAATCCTTCATGAAGGTCGCCTATCTTGAAAAATTTAGTCCTGTCCTCGTAGCGAAACGGGTAGTGCTGGATCAGATCCCCAAATGTAAAAATGTTGAGCTCCTTGTTTAACAAGGCTGACTTTTGGGGCCCTACACCTTTTAGAAATTCGATTTTGGTATCAAAAAAGCCCCTCATAATTTATGGCAAATGAGGAATCTACTGGGTCCATTCCAGGGTATTAAGCAAATGTACAATGTCCACTTTTATAAAATCAATAATAGGCGCCAGGCTATCGTTCTGGGTGGCAGTGGGGAAGTACAGAGCACCCCTTAAGAAGTGTTGCGTACTGTCGGTGGAATAGAATTGGAATTGACTGGGGACTTCACCGCTTAATTCCGCCAGCACCGCCTGATGTCCGTTAGGTGTTATCATGATACTTTCATCAATGGAATAGGCCTTAATTTGGTGTTTGGTAGTTAGTCTGTAGGCGTCGTCCAGTAATTCTCGTAGTTTCTGCTGGTCGTTTTCAAGGGCTTTGTAAGTAAGCTGAACATCAGCTCCCAAATCTCTATAGTTCAGGTGTATCCAGTAAGGTTCACTCATCCAGGAACTATCGCGTTCAATACTGGCGTGTCTGGAGTGCTCAAACCTGTAGGGGTATGAGCCTAGAATAGGGGTATACTCATGCCTGGGCAAATCAATTCTATTAAATCCCCTGGGTTTGGGCACAAAAGAGGATTCCTGACAAGATCCCAGTATTAATCCCAGGATCACATAACATACCATTATATTCTTCATGTCGCTAATTATTGGCTTTGCTCCTGGGAGTGGGGCCATGCCCTTTTGGTATAGATCCTAACTCGTTTAATTCGTTTACTATCCACTGAAACTACTGTAAATACA
>JAOTYN010000253.1 GCA_029861825.1 Cyclobacteriaceae bacterium | reverse complement strand
CAATATTGATAAGTACAAATGAATGCATGAGCACCCTTGAATGCATGAGCACCCTATAGCATAGAAAGGCGTTGATTTTTCTGTTATTTAAAACTAAATTCCTCACAATATCATCCTAAAAAGTGAAAACAAAAGTTTAGGCAATCCATGGGAATCCCGTTTAGATTTTCAACTATTATCCGTGTAACCCACAGCAGCATAAGATTTTACAGCGTACTAGGGATAGTGGTATTATCACTTGGGATTATAAGTAAAGTGTATGGATTTACTTATACCGAAACCGCCGATACCAATCAATTCAGTTTAAAGCTGAAACTGGTCAACGGACACTGGTTTAATGGCCAAACATTTGTCAAGAGAACGGCTTGGGTTAGCAATGGCGTACTGAGCTTTAATGATCCAGGAGCATCCAATGATACCTTAATAGACCTTTCCGGCAAATATGTTATTCCTCCATTTGCTGAGGCCCACAACCATAATCTGGAAAGTGACTACCAACTTCAAGAACGAATTGACTCGTATTTGAGCAATGGTGTTTTTTATGTGAAATTGCTTTCTTCCGTAAAAAAGAGGATAGCGCCCTTGATGTATCTTTACAACAAGCCGGATGGCATAGATGTAAGTATGGCTCATGCACCCTTAACCGCTACAGGCGGACATCCTATTGCTCTACGCAAAAGGTTTCTTGAAAACGGCCATTTCGAGGGATTGTTTAATTCCCTTGAAGAGATAGAGTCTCATGGTTATTTCATCATAGATGATCTATACGATTTACAGCATAAATGGGCCCAGATCCTCTCTTTTGCTCCTGATTTTATCAAATTGAACCTGCTTTACTCCGAAGAGTATCAACTGCGCAAAGACGACACCACCTATTTCGGCAACAAAGGACTGAATCCCGATTTAGTTGGGGAAATCGTGGCTAAAGCACATGGCAGTAATTTAAAAGTCAGTGCTCATGTAGCCACCGCCCATGATTTTCATGTCGCGGGTGAGGCCGGAGTTGATGAAATCGCCCACCTGCCTGAAATCCGTAACGGCAAAGTGATATCGGTGGCAGACGCCAAACTAGCTAAAGAAAAGGGCATCATATTAGTAACAACAGCCACTTTGATTAATAAGAACAAGGAAGATCCGAACTATGAGAAGTTAGTCGAAAACATCCGTTCCAACCTCACCATATTGATTCAGCAAGGCGTAAGGCTGGCCATAGGCTCAGATGGGTACAACGACAATTCCGTGGGAGAATTTAAGTTCTTATATGATCTGAATATCTTCAGCAACTTGGAATTGCTAAAAATGTGGTGTGAGCATGGGGCTATCACCACCTTCCCCCAAAGAAAAATCGGTTATTTAAAGGAGGACTATGAGGCAAATTTTTTGGTTTTGAACCTAAATCCTTTAGAAGATATCAGCAGGGTCAATGAGGGCATTTTTTTAAAAGTGAAACAAGGAGTTATATTGGGTAACTGATTTAGGGCTAATTATAGCCATTCAAACATACATCTAAGGTAAGGTATCGGTAGGTGAAAATACCATCGATATTTGCCTTATAAAAAGTCAATCTGAGGTGCTAATCCAACCGGTTACTGTACCCTGATAAGTAAAAACCAAACCCACATCGAGACCGTGAAATCAATCAAGACTTCCACGAGCATCCTAAGTTTTATCAGGATGCTCCTCTACCACTTATTCCTATTAACTACGGGTCTGCTATTTTCCGTCTGTGAAAGCAGTCAGCAGCATCAAGAAACTTACGATATTGTCATCTATGGTGGCACTTCTGCCGGCCTGTCGGCAGCCATCCAAAGCCAACGGTTGGGAAAGTCAGTCCTAGTGATCGAACCTGGTTCCCGTATTGGCGGACTCACTACCGGCGGGTTGGGGCAGACGGACATTGGTAATAAACAAGTGATTGGGGGTATAGCCCGGGAGTTTTACCAAAACATTAATAAACATTACCAAGATCCGGACCATTGGGTTTGGCAGCAGAGATCTGAGTATCAGGACGGCGGGCAAACCCGTACAGATCCAAATGAAGATGCGATGTGGACCTTCGAGCCTTCCGCTGCACTTGGTGTTTTTGAATCGTTCATTGCAACACACCATTTAGAAGTGATAACAAATAAAAAGCTGGATCGGGAAAAGGGCATTAAGAAAGAAGGGGACCGGATCACTTCCATAACCATGTTGTCAGGGGAAGAATACCAAGGAAAGGTCTTTATCGATGCTACTTATGAGGGCGATCTGATGGCCGCCGCCGGTGTTTCATATACCGTAGGACGCGAATCAAACGACACTTACAAAGAAACGTTGAACGGTGTCCATACCCGCATCACCGATACCACCATGACCGGTTACCCCTCGCACAACCAACTGAATCATAACTTTGCAGGTGACGTGGATCCCTATATGGTACCAGGGGATCCCAGTAGTGGTCTGCTGCCTTTCATTGATCCCCACGGGCCTGGCGACTTCGGCGACGGTGATCATCGCGTCCAGTCCTACTGTTTCCGCATGTGCCTAACAGATCACCCGGAAAACCGGATTGCTTTCGAAAAACCAGATGGATACAATGAGCAACACTACGAACTGTTGCTGCGAAATTATGAGGCCGGTGAAATGGGATTTCCCTGGATCAATTCTAAAATGCCCAATCGCAAAACGGACACTAATAATCGTACCGGATTTTCCACCGATTTTATCGGCCAAAACTATAATTACCCCGAAGCAAGCTACGAAGAGCGTGAAAAGATAATCGAAGCACATCGGGCCTATCAAAAAGGTCTGATGTGGACACTGGCCTACCACCCGCGGATGCCTGAGCATATCAGGGATGAAGTCTCCCGCTGGGGCACTTGTAAGGACGAATTTGCCAGGGAAGACGGTTGGCAGGAACAACTTTATGTTCGAGAGGCGCGCCGCATGAAAGGTGCCTACGTCATGACCCAATACCACTGCGAAGGCCTGACAGTGGCTGAAGACGCTATAGGCATGGGGGCCTATGGCATGGATTCCCACCATGTACAGCGATACGTTAACGAGGACGGGTGGGTGATGAACGAAGGCAACGTGGAGGCCAAAGTGCAGGCTCCCTACCCCATCAGTTACCGCTCGATTGTCCCAAAAAGAGAGGAGTGCCAAAATCTGCTGGTGCCCGTCTGTTTAAGCGCTTCGCATATTGCCTTTGGGTCTATCCGCATGGAACCGGTATTCATGGTACTAGGCCAATCAGCAGCCGCTGCCGCCAGTTTAGCGATTGATAGGGGCATTCCAGTTCAAGATGTAGACTATACGCAATTAAAGCTCCTGCTCTTGGAGGGGAAACAGGTGCTGGAGAATTGAACGAAGATGGCAATACTAAAAATAGGTGCTGAGTCCATCAAAGGACACCAGAACGGGGCTCACCATCCACTAATATACAGGAAAAGATACTTTTCATTATCTTTTAGTAGGTAATCAAACCAGCGCGTATTTCGATTGGATCGTTTCCCAAATAACCAAAATATGAAGAGTACCATAATCCTATTATTGACTATAAGTATTGTCCAGAGTTCTTTTGCTCAAGAGAATGCTGATATAAAATGGTGGAACCCAGCGGAGAGTGAATTCCCGGTAGTCTCAGGTCAGGCCTGGCCCCATGAAGTCCAGTCCACGTTTCACCGGCTTCCGGCTAGAGCGCAAGAGCAGGTTAGAACAGCAGTATGGGACCTTTCCAGGCAATCTGCAGGGCTCTCCGTACGTTTTTGGACCAATGCCAGCCGCATTCAAATTCAGTACCAGGTAACCGGTAAGGTTGCTTTCCCGCACATGCCGGCTACCGGAGTGAGCGGTGTGGACCTGTATAGTAAATCCTATGACGGTGAATGGATGCGATGTTGGGGGTCCTATGAGATCGACAAAGAATCTAGTTATTCCTTTGTGATCGACAATACTGATGAGAGTTATTCAAAATACGGCAGGGAATATCAATTGTTTTTACCGCTATACAACGAAGTAGAGGCTTTGCTAATAGGAGTTGATCCGTCTTCTGTTTTCGAAGCATTACCTATTAGACAGGAGAAGCCCATTGTTACTTACGGTACTTCCATATGTCAGGGGGCTTGCGCCTCACGTCCGGGGATGGCCTGGACAAATATTCTGGAGCGAAAACTGGAAAGGCCCCTTGTCAATCTTGGTTTTTCCGGTAACGGCAGACTAGAACCTGAACTAATTGACCTGCTGGCAGAAATCGATGCCAAACTGTACATCTTGGATTGCTTGCCGAATTTGAGACCCGGTGAACATGATACCTATCAACTGACACTTAATGCAGTGAAGAAACTAAGGGAAAAAAGGCCTGAAGTTCCTATAATTTTAACAGCACACGTGGGTTATGCCGACCATTTGACCAACAAAAAAAGTGGTGATAAATATCTCGAACTAAATAAAGAATTGAGCAGGGCTTTTAATCATCTAAAATCGGAAGGGTATACAAAAATCTTCCATTTACGGAAAGAAGACCTGGGCCTGAACTTTGATTCCTATGTAGACACTATTCACCCCAATGATCTGGGAATGCTCCAATATGCCAATGCCTACGAAAACTTAATACGGGAGGTACTAAACGAACCAGTGGGAAACATAGCAACTACCATTCCCAAAACCCAGAGCAGAGACATCGCTGTTTACCAGTGGGAAAACAGACATCAAAAAGTCCTGGAATTAAATAAGGTAAACCCACCCAAAACCTGTCTTTTTGGTAATTCCATAGTCAATTTTTGGGGAGGAGCGCCAAAGATATCCGTGGTCAATGGAAAAGATTCCTGGGAAGGAACTATGGAACCATTGGAGATACGCAATTTTGGTTTTGGTTGGGACCGCATAGAAAATGTGCTTTGGAGAATTTACCACGACGAATTGGATGGTTTCGCAGCGGATCAAATCATTCTAATGATTGGCACCAACAACCTGCATCTTAATACCGAAACTGAAATTATCAGGGGATTAGAAGAGTTGATGAAAGCCATTCGTACTCGACAACCTACTTGTAAGATATTAATGATTGGAGTATTACCCAGAACAGGAAGAGAGCAACAGGTTGTAAGTCTTAACCTCAAAATTTCGCAATTGGCAGATACGGAACAGATAGATTATGCAGATATCGGGCCGTCGTTATTACTAAAAGATGGACGAGTAGATGAATCGTTATTTTCCGACGGTTTACACCCAAATAGTAAAGGATACCAAATCATGGCCAGGGAATTGCAAAAACTGTTGCGAGATTAAGTTGAGCCCAAGTTTTTACACGGAGTAACGCAAAGAAGGCTCGGAGGAACGCTGAGTATAGTAAATCTATTACTCTATATTTATATGTATATGCGAAGGTGCTTATACCTTCGCGGTTCTTGGCGCTGTCTTAGCGTCACTTGGCGGTACAACCATAATGGAGCAATTTACGGACAAAACAAGGAAGTGCGGAGTTTCACTGACTTTGTGGTATTTAGTGTATTCTTGGTGTTACTCTGTATATAACATTAATTAAAAAAGTAATACTTTCCAGGTCAATTCTCGTCACTATGAATAGAAGGAAATTTCTGACACAAGCCGGCGTTCTGGGAACCGCCTCTCTATTACCAATAGAAACTTTTTCATTTATGGAAAAAACTGACTACAAAATGGGCCTGCAGCTTTTTAGTGTGCATGAAGATATGGTTCGTGACGCTCCTGGTACCTTGAAGGCCGTTAAAGCCATGGGATATGAAGACTTCGAAATTTATGGGTTTGATGAGCACAAGATCACCTACTATGGATTAAAAGCCGCAGAGTTTAAGAATTTACTGGAGGACTTAGAACTCACGGTCACCAGCGGTCATTACGGTTTTTCCTCTTACCTCTCCAAGCCCCTGGAGGACTTAAAACGATTTGTAGATCAATGCATAAAAGGCGCTCATGCTTTGAGCAGTCCCTACATCACTTGGCCATGGATAGCTCCTGAGCAAAGAACCTTGAATAATTTCAAACTGATGGCGGAAAGGCTCAATATAATTGGCGAACAAATCAGTTCAGCGGGCTTGGGTTTTGCCTATCACAATCATGGGTATGAATTTGAAGATCATAATGGGCAAACCGGTTATGATATTATTTTAAAAGAGACCAATCCCAACTTGGTTAAACTGCAAATGGACCTGTATTGGGTAATGCATTCCTCAAAACGTACCCCCAAAGAATGGATCAAAGACCATCCGGGTCGCTACGTCATGTGGCACATAAAGGATATGGATAAGGTCACTCGAGATTATACGGAGCTGGGAAACGGATCCA
>JAOTYN010000252.1 GCA_029861825.1 Cyclobacteriaceae bacterium | reverse complement strand
CACAAAAAAAAAAGCATTCTGGTGCTTTGATTATCAATGTGAACCCGGAGAGATTAGCTAAAGCTGATCTCTGTTGGTACCGAGGTCAAAGCCGAAACATACGGGCTTCGCCCTCCATTTTCCTGCGTTCACACCTCTTGAAAGTAAGCTTTCATCGGTGATTCCCTGGGAAAATGCTTAGCCATGTTTCGGCTCTCTAGTGAACCCGGAGAGATTCGAACTCCCAACCTCCTGATCCGTAGTCAGGTGCACTATCCAGTTATGCTACGGGTCCAATAATTTGTACAGGAATTCTCTACCTATTCCTGACTTTAAGTATTTCTCTCGCTTCCTTGCTTCCTTCCTAGATGGCAATGCCTCCTGGAAAACCAATCTCCAAGGTCTATATGGCCTGGTTGATTTGTTTCTTCCGTAATTGTGATCCTTTAAGCGACTTTCAGGATCCTTACTTATTCCAATATACCTACTCTGATTGGAATCGCTATAAATCACGTAAACATAATATTTCATCACACTGAATATCGTCAGGTGCACCCTGCCTGCCGGCAGGCAGGTATCCAGTTATGCTACGGGTCCAATTTCGTTATTATACTTCTTTCGTTATTATTACTTCCCCAATTACTAAACACCATCATCTTTGGTGCCTATCTAGCCTGCCTGCCGGAGGCAGGTTATGCTACGGGTCCATTTACTAAAGACTTATGTTCCTGGTTCCACCAGGCCTTTTACCCGGTGTTAAAAAAATGTTAATCAGGGCTGCAAATGTAAATAATAAATTAGCTTTATGAAAAAAGAAACATTATTTATAACGCATAAATAGTATCTTTGCCCGCATAATTTTCAAAGAATAGTTTTCATGAGATTATTGACCACTGCTTTAGGTTTGCTGATGAGCACCTCTCTATGGGCTCAAAGCCCATCGCCGGACCTGCCGGGAGCTTTGAGAGTACAAATAGGATCGAACTATCTGGTGGATGAACCGTCCAATATGGGATTAGGACTGTGGGGTTCTAAAACCTTTAACGTCCATTACATGTACGCTTTGAGATTAGGCGAATCCCGGGTCTCCTTCCATCCGGGCTTCGGTATCAGCACCGACAAACTGTCGTTCGATGATGAGGTCACCTTGCAACGCGCCGGAAATACTGTGGAGCTGGTACCCCTGGAATTTGCGGAGTTTGGAGAGGTCAAGAAAACCAAGTTGGCCACCACTTACTTTGAAGTGCCTCTGGAATTTCGCTTTCATATAAACAAGGACGACTTTAAGAGCAGCGTGAAAATAGGTGTAGGCGGAAAAGTTGGGGTATTAATGAGTAGTCATACTAAGGTGAAATACGAACTCGACGGCGAGACCAACATCATGAAACTGAAGGACAATTACGAATTGAATCGCTTCCGATATGGCGCACAGGTCAATGTGGGAGTAGCCGGTATCAGTCTCTATTATTATTGGGGTCTTAACAAACTGTTTAAAAGCGGTAAGGGCCCGGAGGGTACTAATGCCACCCAAAATCAATTCGGGATTGCCTTTAATCTTTTCTAACTGCTTTTTCTAACTGCCTTTAAACTGCGGAGAACGTTTTTCTGAGAAAGCTGTTACCCCCTCTTTATGATCCTTGGTAGCCCCTGCCTTGTCCTGATAATAGGCTTCAAATTGCAATACTTCTTTTAGACTCGAACCATAGGATTTATTTAGCATCCGTTTCATCATGCCAATAGCCTTGGTGGGAGCTTGTACGTAATAGTCGGTGTACTTCTTTACCAATTGGTCCAGTTCCTCCAGCGGGACCACGGCATTGACCATCCCCCAATCCAGCGCTTGGTTTGCGGTGACCTTGGTGCCCATGGTACTGATTTCAAAGGCCCTGTTATAACCTAAAACTCGCGGTAGAAAATAGCTGGAACCTGAGTCCAGTACCAGCCCGATATTAACAAACACCTCGATCAGAATGGCCTCCTCAGCAGCTAAAATGATATCGCAGGCCAATGCCAGGGAACACCCCGCTCCCGCGGCCACCCCATTGAGACGGCAAATAACCGGTTTGGGGATCTTACGCAAGGACTTGATAATAGGATTGTAGCGTTTATGCAGACTTTCGGAAAAAGGACGGCCTTCATGAGCAGCGTGGTCCTTAAGGTCCTGCCCGGAACTAAAGGCTTTGCCAGATCCGGTTATGACGATCACCCTTACTTCTTTGTCCTTTTTTGCTGCTTTTAAAGCCCCTTGCAACTCATAAGTGAGTCCGTCGTTAAAGGCGTTGTAGACTTCGGGGCGATTCATGGTGATGGTGGCTATTCCATGCTCATGGGCGGCCGTCAGATATTGATTTTTGCTCATATTAAAAGTACCAGTAGGAAACTACAAAGCTAATAATAAAACCGGTTAACGAACCCCAACCCACCTGCCTGGGGGTGTGCGCATTGAGGTAAAGACGCGATGACATCACAAATCCTCCAGCTATGATGCTCATAGCCAATGGTACTAGTAATGAGGTCTCTGCCCTTACCAGTAAGGCCGACATTAAAAAACCCACCAGGCTGCTAATAGCCACGCTGTGAACGCTAATCTTCCAGAATAGCGTAACCATAGAGACTACCAGGCTGGTGAAGGCCACGGTCATCATGGCTATGATGAAAAAACTTTCCCAGCCCAGTTGCCCACTTAGCATCACACAAACGGCCACATAAAAGATGGTTATCATAAAAAAGGGTATTACCCGTTCGGTACGCTCCGATAGGTTGAAATTCTGTATCAGCGAATTGCGGCGTACCTCCTGTAATTGCCCACGCATGGAAAACAAGGCCCGCTGCTGACTGATCCCTAAAATCCGCCGGGTATTCCACAGCCTGGCCCTTAGCAATAAATAAGGGAAGCGCATTACCACAATGGTAACTAACGGAATGATACCCGTCAAAATAAAAACCAAAACCAGGAACTGCGGCATGGATTCCTGTGGAATGGCTGTAGCCAGGGATGGGGTAAACTTAAAGATTACTGCAAAGAGATAAGTGGGGACCCAAAGCGGATGCAACACCAGAGAAATGAAATGGGCCAACTTAGCTAACACTATAGTTCTTTTCTTAGTCGAGCTACCGGAATACCCAGTTGCTCCCGGTATTTAGCCACCGTACGACGGGCTATTTTATAACCCCTTTCTTTCAAAGATTTCTCCAGTTTGTCGTCCGATAAGGGTTTTCTCTTGTCCTCTTCCTCGATAAATGTTTTCAATATGTGCTTTACTTCACGGCTGCTGACATCTTCACCGGATTCCGTAGAAATACCTTCCGAAAAGAAGTACTTAAGTGGATAAACTCCGAATTCAGTTTGAACGCTCTTACTGTTGGCTACTCGTGAAACGGTAGAGATGTCCATGTTGATCTTGGCGGCAATATCCTTGAGAATCATAGGTCTCAATTTACTCTCATCCCCTTCCAAAAAAAAGTTGTATTGAAAATCCAGGATGGCACTCATAGTATTTAGCAGGGTCTGCTGGCGCTGTTTAATGGCATCTATAAACCATTTGGCAGAATCCAGCTTTTGCTTTACAAAGGAAACGGTCTCTTTCAGCTTTTTGTCCTTCTTATCGCTCTTGCTATAGCTTTCCATCATTTCGGAATAAGATCTGCTGACCCGCAATTCCGGGGCGTTTCTGGAGTTCAGTGTGACAATAAGGTTACCGTCGTCATTCTCGATCATAAAGTCCGGGACGCGGTATTGGGTCTTTACCAACCCCGTGGAAACACTCCCCGGCTTAGGGTTCAACTTAGTGATAGTAGTTATAGCATCTTTTAGTTGTTCTTCTGACTCCAGATCTAGTTTCTTTATGATCTTCTGATAATGCTTCTTGGTGAATTCATTAAAACAATGATCAAGAATATCTTTGGCGATCTTTACGTCCACTGATTGTTCGTCCTTGCGCTCCAGTTGCAAGGTGAGACACTCTTGTAGGTTACGGGCAGCAATACCCGGAGGGTCAAACCCTTGAATTTTTGAAAGGATCTCCTCCAGCTCTTCTACATCGGATTCAATGTTTTGCGAAAAGGCCAGGTCATTAATAATGGCTTCTAACTCCCGGCGGATGTAACCGTCGGTCTCAATGCTTCCAATTAGTTGTCTCCCGATTAGCTCCTGTCGCTCATCCAGTCCCAGAAATCCTAACTGTGAGATCAGCTGATCATTAAGGGTAGTAGCCATGGGTATAGGAAGGTCTCTGTCTTCCTCCACGTAATTACCATCGCCATGCATTTTATAGCCGCTGAAGTCGTCATCGCGTAAGTAATCTTCTACATTGACATCGTCCTCCGGTTCGGCAACCGGCTCCTCTTCTTGGGTACTATCGGCTTCCTCCCGCTCCTCGGCACCTTCCTCCAATGCAGGATTCACCTCCAACTCCTCTTCAATCCGGTTTTCTAATTCTGCGGTGGGTATTTGCAAAAGTTTGATGAACTGGATCTGCTGGGGCGAGAGCTTCTGATTTAAACTTTGAGTTAAACCAAGCTTTTGCATTCCAAATAACTGCTTATAGACCTGTCCTGTTTAATGGGGCAAATTTATTATAATTCTTCGTTTCTTTGTTAAAAGAGCAAAATTATAGTTGATTTGCACACGTTTTTTCACCATAATAACGGCTTCATTTGCAATATAGTTTGAAGTCCTAAATTTGGTGACAAAAAGTAAGTATTTAAGTATTTTTCAACAAATTCTATTACACCTGTGTCGGGTTATAAAACTTACAGAATTTCGGAACTTATTGCAGGAGATCAAGCCGATATTCCTGTAAAAGTGAAGGGTTGGGTTAGGAATAAAAGGGAAAGTAAAAACGTAATCTTTATTTCCCTGAATGACGGTTCTACCATCAAGAACCTACAAGTAGTGGGGGACCCTCAGATCTTTGCCGAGCACCTCACCCGTTTAATCAATACGGGATGCAGTTTAGCGGTAAGCGGGAATCTTCAAGCTTCCCAAGGCCAGGGGCAAGCTGTCGAGTTGCAGGCAGAAGAGATCGAGTTACTAGGAGAGGCCGACCCGGAAATGTATCCACTGCAACCAAAAAAACACTCCTTGGAATTTCTTCGGGAAATCGCTCATTTGCGACCCCGTAGTCAAACTTTCGGCGCAGTATTTCGCGTTCGCCACGCCCTGATCTATGCTGTGCATACTTTCTTTCATGAAAGGGGATTTTACAATATACATACTCCTATCATTACAGGCTCTGATGCAGAAGGTGCCGGGGAGATGTTCCGGGTTACTACCCTGGACCCCCAACGGCCACCCCTCACCGAACAGAGTGAAGTGGATCACAGTCAGGATTTCTTTGGTCGAGAAACCAACTTGACCGTCTCCGGTCAATTAGAGGCGGAGGTGGCAGCCCAAGCCCTGGGACTGGTTTACACCTTTGGTCCCACTTTTCGGGCAGAGAACTCCAATACCTCCCGACATCTGGCAGAATTTTGGATGATCGAACCAGAAATGGCTTTCTACGACCTTAATGACAATATGGACCTGGCGGAGGATTTTCTAAAATACCTGACCAGCTACGCTTTAGAACACTGTCAGGACGATCTGGCTTTTCTAGATAAAAGAAACCAAGAAGAAGAAAATCAGAAGCCCCAGCATTTGCGCCAAGAGATGACCTTGATCGAGCGCCTGCAATTTGTCAGTGACAATAAATTTGAAAGGGTTACCTATACGGAAGCTATTGAGATCCTGAGAAATTCTAAACCCCATAAAAAGAAGAAATTTCAATTTCTGATCGAAGGTTGGGGCACTGATTTGCAATCCGAGCATGAACGCTACCTGGTCGAGAAACACTTTAAAAAACCGGTCATCCTTTTTGATTATCCTAAGGAGATAAAATCATTCTACATGCGAATGAACGAGGACGGCAAAACGGTAGCAGCCATGGATGTGCTGTTTCCCGGAATTGGTGAAGTGATTGGCGGGTCGCAACGTGAAGAACGCCTGCAGCAGCTAAAAGACCGTATGAAGGAGATGAATGTACCAGAGCAAGAATTGTGGTGGTACCTGGAATTGCGAAAATTCGGAACCGTACCCCATAGTGGTTTCGGATTGGGCTTTGAACGGTTGGTACAATTCGTTACCGGCATGACCAACATACGCGATGTTATACCGTTTCCCAGGACACCTGGGAATGCGGAATTTTAATTATGAAAGACACTTGTAGTTTGACCTTGGCGGAACGAGGTTGTACCATAGCCGCTAAAGTTCCTTTTAAAGATTTTTGTTAATCTCAACTACTGATACTCGAAAACGCTAAATTATAAATGGGTGGGCGGGGGCCACCCCTGA